>JANPJC010000281.1:0-25154 GCA_031425315.1 Chitinophagales bacterium | reverse complement strand
TAACGGTGTGATGCTGGGAGCATTTGAGTATTATTTTTTCTCAAAAGGACTTGGGCTTTCATCAATCCTTGTTGTATTTATTCACGGTACGCTGGAAATTTCAGCGATAATAATTGCAGGAGCAGCCGGAATGATATTAGGCAGCAGTATGTTGTTTCCTGGAACACTTACACGAATGCAATCAATAATGAAGGGAGCGAAAGATGGTACCAAAATAATTATCGGTCTTACGCCGGTGTTTTTAATAGCAGCATTTTTTGAAGGCTTTGTTACCCGCCATACAGAAATGCCGATGGCCATGAGCATTACTATTTTAGTTGGCTCCCTGGCCTTTATTCTTTTTTATTTTGTGTTTTACCCGATTTATTTATATCGCAAAGTACAGGCCACAAAACCGGCCGCAATGTTAGATAACAATCAACCTGAACTGTAAAATGGCTAACGTACTATACCTCAGAAAAATTAGAGACTTCGGTGAAAGATTGAGTGACAGTATCACTTTTATAAAATTCAACTGGAAAAACCTTGTGATACTATACCTCGTGTTTGTGGTTCCATTTTTACTGGTGGGTACCTTACTGGGTGCAAGCAGTTTCGGCAGTTTATTTTCCAGACTAAACAGCGGAGCATTTTCAGGTGATTTTCCATATGAATTTTTTAATGGAAGATTTTTTCTTGCCATTTTTCTTTATTTTATTTCTATCGCATCTTACGGTACTGCCATTTACCTGTACATCCGGTTGTATGAAGAAAATGATGGCAGGGCTCCCTCTATTGCAGAAATCGGAAAGCTTTTTTTTCCCAAATTGCTGTCGAACATTCTATATACTTTTCTAGCTTTTTTAATGATGATGGGTGTTTTTATGATTGCCATCGTTCCAATATTAGGTTGGCTTATTGCATTAGGCGGATTTTTTTATCTGGCAGTTAATTTTTCCATACTCTATGCAGTTAATACAATTGAAGACAATTCATTTCCATCTACAATCAGCCGATGTTTTTACCTGATTAAAAATAATTGGTGGTTCACACTTGGATACGCAATCGTTATCTGGATGATCTACTATTTTATATCACTGGTATTGAGTACAGTGGTCAATCTCATTTTTGGTTTTACATCAGTTAATTTCTTAACTACTCCTGATAATTCGGTTTTCACAGAAAAATATTTCTTGGTAACAGGGCTTACTTCAGTAGTCACCCAGGTTTTTTATTTGATTGTATATGTTGGTATGGCCGTATTTTACTACTCAGTTAAAGAAGAAAAAGAGGGCTCAGGTTTGGAAGACAGGCTTGAACAATTGGGTACCCAGGGCGGATTACATGGCGATACTGAAGAACAATATTAAGGTTGGAATGATTGTACTATTACGTTTTTTTTCATTATTGATAATTCTTGCCTCGGAAGGATTGATTAATCCTTCCGATGTCTATGCTCAGGCAGTTTTAAGAACGGACTCCTCAGCAATTACTGATTTAAAACAAATGGATGCTGTTTATATTGACAGTGTGAAAAATGAAAAAGCTTTTCAATATGATACCCAGGAGATGCGCAGAGTGTCCGCCTGGGATCGTTTCTGGCAATGGGTAAGTTATCAGATCGACAGATTTTTTGCCAGGGAAGGATATGCATTAGGTTTCAAAATATTAATATGGGCGCTGGTGATTACTGTCATCGCATTTGCAGTGACGAAGCTGGTTGGAATGGAGAAAATTTCGTTCTGGATAAAAGGTCACAAAAGTGCTTTAACTGAAGGCGAAGTTGATGAAGATAACATTTACGGAATAGATTTTGACAGTGAGATTGCAGCGGCTGAATCCCGATCAGCATACCGGGAGGCTGTTCGTTTCCTGTACCTGAAGTCTTTAAGATTACTGGCGGACCGTTCTTTTATTAATTGGAAAATCAATAAAACGAATATTGAATATGCCGCTGAACTTTCTGACATAAAATACCGGAACGATTTTCAGTTGTTGACACGGTACTATGAATATGCCTGGTACGGTGAATTTGATTTAAATAAGGACGATTACAGTAAAGTATCGCAATCATTTGTTCGCTTCAATAAAACTGTAGCCGGATGAAGTGGATGAAATGGTATATAGTTGTAATGGTTTTGATATTGGCCGCCTATATGTACGCAGAATATAGACGTGTTCCGGAACTGGATTGGTCACAAACTTTGAATAGCAAAGATAAAATTCCATTTGGTACTTATTTAATGTATCATCAGCTGGAGGATTTATTTGAAGCGCAACCATACCCCGTTACATATCCCGTGTATGATAATATAAATAACAGTGAAGATTCCGGTGCACTGTACATTCTGATTGCCAATAATGTAATTACAACCGACACCGACGAAGAAGAATTGCTGAATTATATTGCACTCGGCAACACAGTATTTATCAGTTCAGAGAATCTCAGTCAAACCCTGGAAGACACATTAAATCTTTCCATGCAGCCCTTTTTAGTGATGAAATCTGATTTTGATTCATCATCGATCAGGCTTGTTAATCCATCTTTTGGAGATAGTACTTCATACACTATGATTCGTAATACTATCGATGGCCACTTTTCAAAATTGGATACTGCAAATACCGAAGTGTTAGGAATGAATTCAAGTGGTAAGGCGAATTTTGTGCGCATAAAATTTGGCGAGGGCTATCTGTATCTTCATTCAGCTCCACTCGCATTTACCAATTTTTTTATTTTAAAAGATGATAATAGAAAGTATGTTGAGCAGGTGATGTCTTATCTTCCTTCACAGCCTATTGAGTTTTATTGGGATGAATATTATAATAATGGACACGGTGGTCCGCAAACACCGTTACGGGTTGTATTATCAAAACCCAATTTGCGATATGCCTATTTCACCGCTTTATTTGCATTGATAATGTTTGTTATTTTTCAGGCGAAGCGGAAGCAACGTGTTATTCCAATTAGTGTACCACCTGGAAATGCCACACTTGAATTTGTTGAGACAGTAAGTCGTGTATATTTCAATCAGAATAATCATCATATTATCGCGCTTAAAAAAATCACTTACCTGCTCGATTATATCCGAAGCAGATTTGGTATTGCCACACAGCATCTTGATCATGATTTTATAACCACCCTCGCTGTAAAAACAGGAGTGGGGGAGGATAAAACTGCTGATATTGTTAAACAGATTCATATGGTGCGCGCAGCAGGCGCTTTAAACGGACCGCAATTACTGCGGTTCAGTCAGCAAATTGACGAATTTAAAAACACGATTTCAAAATGATACCACAGCAAGACGAACCTGTATTTGAGTCAAGAACCGACCTCACTGTTTTATCAGAAGCGGTGAGCAGGATTAAAGCAGAACTGGGTAAAGTAATTGTAGGCCAGACGCAAATGGTGGATCAGCTTGTAGCGGCCATTTTGAGCAATGGTCATGTGCTGATAGAAGGGGTGCCGGGTGTTGCTAAAACTTTAACGGCAAAACTGCTGGCCCGATCACTTGAAATGCCTTTTTCAAGAATACAATTCACGCCCGACCTTATGCCCAGTGATGTGTTGGGAACGTCTATTTTTAATCCCCGTGACAATGGATTTGAGTTCAGGCCGGGTCCCATTTTCAGTGGTATTGTTTTGATAGATGAAATTAATCGGTCACCCGCAAAAACGCAGTCTGCACTTTTTGAAGTGATGGAAGAACGCCAGGTAACAGTTGACGGACGTTCGCATCCCATGCATAAACCGTTTATGGTGGTGGCTACTCAAAATCCTGTTGAGCATGAAGGCACGTACAGGCTGCCAGAGGCACAACTCGACCGTTTTTTGTTCAAGATAAATGTGCCCTATCCTGAACTGGAAGAAGAAATCAATATCCTGAAAGGTCACCATGCAATGGTAGACGGTTCTGCAATAGATACCATCGTAAAAGTGTTGAACAGTGAGCAGATTATTTTTCTGCAGCATTTAATCCGTTCGCTGCATATGGAAGAAAAACTGTTTCGTTTTATCGCGGAACTGGTAACCTCAACAAGAAAAAACAAGTCGATTTTTCTTGGTGCTTCTCCGCGCGCAACCATTGCCGTTATGAATGCTTCAAAATCAATTGCAGCCATGCACGGCAGGGATTTTGTTACACCGGAAGATATCATTTATGTGCTACCACCTGTACTCCGTCACCGCCTGATACTGACACCGGAAAAGGAAATGGAAGGAATCACTACAGATGAGGTAATCAAACAGCTTATTCAATCAGTTGAAATCCCGAGATAGTGAATTCTTTTTTTGCCACATATCTGAAACCCCTCTATCTCACCAACAGATTTTTCCTGGTGGCTGGAATTACGTCATTTTTATTTATGCTGGCGTTCTTCCTGCCCTGGCTCAGTGCACTACCAAGGCTTTTGTTGGTAACTTTTGCTGTAACAGTGATTTTAGATGTTGTGCTTCTGTTTAGAAATAAAAACGGATTAACTGGTAACAGGATATCGCCGGAAAGAATGAGCAATGGGGACCAGAACTTATTTTCATTACACATCGGTAACGGTTACCCCTTTCAGGTAGAGACGCAAATAATTGATGAGTTGCCATTTCAATTTCAGGAAAGGAAACAGCGGTTTGCTTTGTCGATTCCATCCGGCAGACAAAAAAAGCTAAACTATTATCTGCGTCCGTTGAAAAGGGGGGAATACCAGTTTGGTGTATTGAATGTATTTGCAAAATCACCGCTGGGGTTGATACAGCGCAGGTTCAAATTTGCAGGTGAAGTCACAGTCCCGGTATATCCTTCTTTTTTGCAGATGAGGCGATACCAGTTGATGGTAATCAGTAACAGGCTTACAGAAATTGGCGTGAGAAAAGTAAGGAAACTGGGCCACAGCATGGAGTTTGAGCAGATCAGGGATTATGTGAAAGGTGATGATTTCCGTACGATCAACTGGAAAGCCACTGCGCGAAGAAACCAGTTGATGGTTAATGCTTATACAGATGAAAAAAGTCAGCAGATATATTGTGTGATCGATAAAAGCAGGGTGATGAAGATGCCGTTTGAGGGATTGAGTCTTTTGGATTATGCAATCAATGCATCATTGGTATTATCTAATGTGGCATTGCTGAAAGAAGATAAAGCAGGCTTGATCACCTATGCGGAACAACCAGGCGCATTTTTGCAGGCAAACAGAAAAGCCACTCAAATGAACGCAATCCTGGACGTTTTGTACAAGCAGAAGACGCGTTATCTTGAAAGTGATTACGAAAAATTATTCGGGCTGATCCGTCATCGTATAACACAAAGAAGTCTGATTGTACTGTTCACCAATTTTGAATCACTCTCGGCACTGCAACGTCAAATGGTTTTTTTGCGGAAAATCGCGCAGCATCATTTATTGCTGGTAGTCTTTTTTGAAAACACTGAACTAACGGGTGTGTTAAATAGTCCCGCCGATGATCTGGAAAAAGTATATACCAAAACCATTGCTGAAAAATTTTCTTACGAAAAGAAAATGATAGTAAGAGAACTTCAGCAATATGGAATTTTATCTATCCTCACTCCACCAAAAGATCTTACTATCAACACCGTAAATAAGTATCTGGAAATTAAGGCCAGGCAAGGAATCTGAAAGAAGTGCGAAGTATGAAGTGGGAAGTGGGAAGTAAACAGCCGATACTCAGTTGGTAGACGGTAGACAGTAGAGAAAGGCAGATGGTCTCGAATTCAAACCTGTCTCCGTGAATCTCCTGTATTAATCTCCTGCTGTTTCTCCGTGTAACTATACATGTTGTAAGTAATAAGTTTAAGGTTTTATGTAGACAGTTAGTAAATCAGTATTTGAGTTTTCTGCTTTTCCTCTTGCCTATTACCTTTTTGGACACAGAGGGCCACAAAGGAACAAAGGACACAAAGGAACAGCCAATACACAGTAGGCAGACGGTAGACAGTAGACAGTAGAGAAAGGCAGATTATTGCAAACACTCAACCAGTCTCCGTGAATCTTCTGTATTAATCTCCTGTTGTTTCTCTGTGTATCTATACAGGTTGTAAGTAATAAGTTTTAGGTTTTATATAGATAGTTAAGAAATCAGTATTTGAGTTTTCTACCTTTCCTATTGCCTTCTGCCTATTGCCTCCTACAACTTCTGATACATAATATACGCATTTGTCAAACCCAGTTGTTTATGGTTGAAAGCATCGGGAATTTCACCAATAATCGAGAAACCCATTTGCTGCCAGAGCTGAACTGCCCTTGAGTTTGATTTCACAACAAAATTAAATTGCATTGCTGAGAAGCCCATCCTCCTGGCTTCATCCATAGAAAATGCACACATACTCCTGCCAACCCCTTTATGATATTGAGATTTGGTTACCATATATCCAGCATTAGCTACATGCGATCCCAACCCTGGTTGATTAGCTTTGATAAAAAAAGTACCTACTACCCGGTTATCGCCAACCGCCACATATGTATGCTTATCTGCTGCGCACCAGTAATCTATCATTTCCTCCTTCGTAGATTCCGGATCAAAAGTGTAGGTATCACCACCGGTAATTACTTCTTTTATTATCTCCCATATTGATGGATAATCTTCAAAAAGCGCTTTCCTGATGTGCATTTTCAATCTTTAAAAATTTAGGAATTTATAAGATTTTAAAATGCATAAATAGATAAACTATTTCTTTTACAACCTCCCCAATTTCGGTTATTAGTATACCACAATCCACAATTGGCACTGCTCACTGCTTACTGCTCACTGCTCACTGCTCACTCCTCACTGTATAATACACACAGGTCGTCAAAAAATCTCTCAAATAAGGAATTGCGCTGATCACAGCAGCCTGTTTACGAGGTTTTACACCAAATTTATATTTGTAAATAGGATTAAATAAATAATGCGTTTTGTTGGTAATTGTATAACCGGCCTGCTTAACCAGCTTTTCAAACCGTTCAATGGAAATGCCTGTAGACTTTACTTCCAGCAATTCATTTATGATTGGAGTTTGTTCACCAAACAACTTTAATACTCCCTTATACAATGGATTGGGCAGCAGATGAAAGTAAGGAAGCATCGAAAGAAATTTACTTTGGCAAACCTGCTGATGACCGCCATGAGGCATATACCAAGGGGGAAATCCAAAATAAACCTGGCCGCCGGGTTTAAGAAATTTCTTCAGATAGGGTATAAATCTTTCCTGATCAGGAATATGTTCAATCACATCTTTCAAAATAATCAAATCAAACTTCCCTTGATATTCTTTCAGTGCTTCTTCCTCATAAATATTCTGATTGACAATCTGCACTTTGCCCTGCGCAATATAATCTGCCAGTAAAGTTTTCGCGTAACCAGACTTTAGCTCATCGAGCTCAATGCCAACGGCAGTATGACCTTTTTCCAGCAAGGGTACCAAAACACCACCTTCTCCGCAGCCGATATCAAGAATGTGCAGCTGCTTTAGGGTGTTTAAACCTTTTTCAATAAATGGTACCACAAATTCACGCGCATTGTCTACCTGTTGCTGGTACCTGACCTTAAAATCAACGTGCTGTAATAATGTCATAGGAGATTTGAATAATAAGTGATAAAATTATCTATCATTTGCTTAGCAAAAAAGTTAAGCGGTTACATTTGCAAAAATTAATGAGGTTGAATAATGAAAACTGGAAGCAACCCTATGCGGAAGGCAAGGTATTGCTGATCAACAAACCGCGGGATTGGACCTCTTTCGACGCTGTCAAAAAAGTTCGCATACTCACTGGTATACCAAAAGTAGGTCATGCGGGTACATTGGATCCGCTGGCGACCGGACTGCTGATCATTTGTACTGGCAAGTTTACCAAGCAGATTAATAATTATATGGCCCAGGAAAAAGAATACACGGGCAGTTTCACCATGGGAGCGGTTACACCAACCTATGATCTTGAATCAGAGCCGGTTGATTTTCTGCCATATGAACATCTGTCGGTTTCACAGATTAAAGACGCCACCCTTCAGTTCACGGGTGCGATTGAGCAAATACCACCGATTCATTCTGCTATAAAAAAAGATGGAAAACCAGCCTATCAACTCGCACGAAAAGGGCAGGAAATTATAATGGAACCAAGAAAGGTTACCATCTACTCTTTTGAAATCACATCTGTTGAACTCCCAAAAGTTTTTTTCAAAGTGGTATGTTCAACGGGTACGTATATACGAAGTCTTGCATACGATTTTGGGAAGGCACTAGGTTGCGGAGCCTACCTGAGCAATCTCTGCCGTACAAGAATTGGTGAATTCAAATTAGAGGATTCACTCACGATAGAAGCATTTGTAGCTCAAATCAACAGGGAAAAGGCCGGAGAATAGTTGGTTAAAATGGATAACCGATGGCAAATTGCAGGGTAGGCTTATTCCATACATCTTTTATGAACCAGCCATATGTTTTCTCTGAATAAAACTGTTCAGCTTCCGGACTCCCGGTATTGTATGGGCCATATCTTGGATCTTTTATGGGATAACCCAAATCAAAACGAAGCAGAAAATATTTAAAATCGATTCTTGCACCAAAACCTGCGGCGATGGCAAGATCTTTATAAAATCTTCCCAAGTTTAACTCTGCTCTGGGTAATCCACCATTCAAATTTTTTCGGTACCAGATGTTACCGATATCCATAAACAAAGCCCCTCGCATCCAGAATCCAAAGAACTGGAACATGTTGAACCGGTATTCGACATTTCCTTCTAACTGCACATCGGCATATTTATCACTGAACGATCCGTTAGCTACGGTATCATAAAAAATATTTGAACCTATACCGAGTTTCCTGATTTGCCATCCACGCATACTGTTTGGTCCGCCTGCAAAATAACTTTTGAAAAATGGAAGCGTTACATCTCCTGTTCGGTTTTTGGTATTGAACGCAAAACCATATCCTGCAAATAACCTGAAATGCAGGCTCGCTTTACTATAAGTAATAATGTGCCTGAAATCTACATCCAATTTGATAAACCGGTAGAGATTATCCAGCGACTTTCCTTCCGCAGTTTGATTACTGAAAATTGCACCAGCTAATAATCCTGATGTTTCAGCATATAAACGAAGAAGGTTGATTTTCCGGGTACGGCCGGGATTGAAATTCTTGCTATAACTCACATTACTGCCTAATATCAGACCATTGTTATAGGTATAAAGCAGCAATGGAAAATCCTTAATAGATTCTATAAAAAGACTATCAGGATTAAATCGGGTAAACTCAACATTGATTGGTCGTAGTTGAAAGGTAACGCCCGCTTTGGGCCGCCATTCATAGCCCAGGAATGTATTAAAACTCTGCAGGGTGAAATATTGAAACCGGTTGATAAACGAAAGATCGGCACTCACAACAGTCTTCGCACTGCGCGTGTTCCATTTCAATCGTTCTTTGAATGGCAGTACCATCCAGGGGAAAGTCAGCCGGTTGGTAAGGGTTATTTCTCCAGAAAGGATACGTTCAAAATTATTAAACTCAATACCTGTTCTCAGATTATTTTCAAGCTGAATGGCTTTCCTTCCGATATTTCTGTTGCGGAGTGTGAAATTTAATGCCAGCCCCACCCGGCCCGTTCCAACCTGGATCAACTGACTGCTGTTTAATAGGCTGCTCCCCTCAACATCAACACTGAAATATTGTCGTTTGGAAGGATTAAGCAGTAATTGATAATTGATTGTCTGATTGCTGTCAACTGTTTTATATAGGATATTGATATTTTGCCATGCCTGCAGTCGATTGAAATTATTCAGGGTTTGGCTGTATTTATCTCTCGTGTATAAATCACCTGGCTTAAGATCAATCTGATCTGCAATAAATGCTGAATTAAAAGTATTGTTGTATGACACTACCTTGATGCCGTCGTAAATTTTTTCTGATCCGCCGGAACTATCCGGAATCTGATTGGTGCCATGATCAGAATAAGCAATGAATTCGCCGATACTATAAATTTTAAGGTGAGTTGAATCCCTGATCGCGTTCAGACGGATATAAATATCCACCTGCGGATTTCTTCTTTTTTCTTCCACTTCTGCCAAACGCTGTACATATTCGAATGGATCAAGACTTGGGTCAATCAATTCATTATAACTTGAATCGGCTTCCGCGATAATATCATCGCGGTTAAATTTAAAGTATCCATGATTATGGAAACTATCTACGATTCTGTTCAGTTCCAGGTCTATCGTTTCATATTCGAACGCTCTTCCCTTTTTTAATAAGGAAGCTGATTGAAATGTGTTGGCAAGTTGTTGTAAAGATGTATCAGCGATACTCAGCACAACATTATCAATCCTAAATAATCTGCCCGCTTCAACATCATAATTGACTTTTATCCTGGATTGTTTTTTACGTTGTACCAGGGTGGTGTCTACAACAATAACACTGCTTTTATAGCCAAGACTAAACATGAGATTCTTCATGTTTACAATAGATTGCTTAATGGCATTGCTGTCGTAACGAACAGGCCGGCTGATTACAGGAACGGGTATCACCCAGGGAAATTTAGGCCAGGGAATTTTTGAAACTGAGTTGACCAATGCACTGTCTTCTATCTGGTCTTCCAGCTTCCGGCGGATATCGCCTTTTTTCTCGTTTTCAGTTACACCCTTTAATTTTACCTTATTTTCGAAAATAAAAGGCTCATTGGGCTTAAAACGTTTAACAACGGTGCATGAAAAAGCCGTGCTTATAAGGACGAATACGAATAAGTACTGGACAAACTGATTCTTCATGTACCGGAATAATGGCTTTACATTTCAAGCCTATGCTGATTAAATCAAAAGTCAAATATATCCAAAGTTTATCCCATAAAAAATTCAGGGATGAATACGGCGTTTTTGTAATAGACGGGCCCAAAATTGTTGAAGAATTTTTGGGCTTGCAACCTGCGCTGATTGCAGAGATTTTCGGTCTGCCTGCATGGATCGAGGGCAATCTGGATCTGTTGTCGAACATACCCTCCGGCAAAATCAATATCATTGATAAATCCTTGCTGGAAAGGATTTCCGCACTTCCATCACCTAATATGGTGTTGGCAGTTGTCAATAAATTTCCTGACACATCAAAAGAAATTGTTAAAAACAGCCATGTAATTTTATTAGATGGGATCCAGGATCCCGGCAATTTGGGAACAATCATACGTACTGCAGATTGGTTTGGCATTCGCCAGATATTTTGCAGTCTGCTTTGTGCTGATATCTATAATTCAAAAGTGATACAGTCTTCGATGGGTAGTCTGTTGCGTGTTGCTGTACAGTATACAGACTTGGTTCAATTGATTGGCAACAACCCTGGCGTTCCGGTTTTTGCTACCGCCCTTGATGGCAGTAACTTATTTACAACGAAATTTGATATCGGTTCGATGTTCATTATTGGTAATGAATCGAAAGGGGTGGGAGAGGATATTCTTCGATTGCCAATAAAACGAATAACTATTCCTGGTGCGGGCACAGCAGAATCTTTGAATGCAGCTGTCGCGGCGGGAGTGCTGATGGGGGAACTTTTTAAGAGTAAGCAGTGAGCAGTGAGCAGGGGGAAAATACCGGGAAATAATGATGAAAACCCCGTTCTTAAATTTCAAATCTAAAATAGCTTGCATTCATAATTTAATTTTATGATGGATTTTAGTTATAAGAAATTAATCGTTTGGCAAAAATCTTTGGAACTTACTAAGCAGATCTATCTGCTAACAGAAAGTTATCCTTCTCAGGAAAATTTTGTTTTGAAACAACAGATGAGAAGAGCGGCAATTTCCATAAGTTCAAATATCGCTGAAGGTTCTGGCAGAACAACTATACCTGATAGAAAAAGATTTTATACAATAGCAAGGTCTTCATTAATTGAACTGGATTCGCAAATTGAAACGAGTAAGACGTTGAAATATACAACAAGCGAGGATTCCCTGATTGCAACTTCTTTGCAACATGAAGTTTTTAGGATTCTGAGCAAATTAATTGGCTGATATTTAATTTACTGAAAGTTTATTAATAAATTTTGCCTCCAACTTATATTGCTCACTGCTTACTACCCACTGCTTACTGCTCACTGCTCACTGCCTTCTATCTAAAATCCACCGCTTTCGCCGGACTAATCCTTTTGCTCACCAAGGACGGAATAAACAATATCAAAAAACAAACTAAAAAAGTACCCGCTACAACCGCTGCAACCTGCCACCATACTAATTCTATCGGCGCCACGCGCATATAGTATGCTTCTTCATTCAACTTAATAAAACCGGTTTTCTTTTGAATGAAACTGATCCCTAAACCTAAAATCAATCCACCGAAAACACCTGCCAGGGTAATGATGGCACCATAAAACATAAAGATGCGCTGGATAGTCCAATCCGAGGAGCCGATTGATTTCAACACGCCGATCATTCTTGTTCTTTCCAGTACCAGGATGATTAAACAGGTAATCAAATTAATCAATGCTACCGTTATCATTACTGCCAGCAGAATATATTTATTTGTGTTTTGCAGATTCAGCCAGTCAAATATTTCCGGGTAAATTTCCTGCATGGTTTTACTGTTCCATCCGGTGGGCAGCAATTCATAAATGTCATCAGAATTTTTACTCATGATTGAATAGTCTTTCAGTTTCACTTCATATCCACCGATCTCATCCGGAAGCCAGTCGTTCAATCTGCGGATCAACCTGATATCACCCAGTGCAAAAGTTTTATCGTACACGTCGATGCCCGTTTTATATATTCCTGCAACCAATAATTTCCGGGTTCGCGGTTTCTCTTCTCCGGGCTGAATAAAATATATCAGCACTTCACTATTGACTTTAATACCGATACGATCTGCAATATATTCCGAGATTACAATTTCAGATGCATAAGCGGTATCATTGAAACCAATCCATCGGCCCGCGACCAAAAATTGCTGGAGATCTTCAAAATGATAATCCTCATCGACGCCTTTGAACAGCACGCCTTCGATTGTTGCATTGGCATTTATGATGGCCGATTTTGTAGCGTAAGTCTGAACATATGCAACATTCGAAAGTTGACTGATAGCAGTTTTTATCGTATCATTTTCTGTTATCGGATTTTCTTCTGCAATACTCACTTTACTCGGCTCAAAATGTTGCACACGAATATGTCCCCAGAAACTGAACACTTTTTCACTTACCACTTTCTGAAACCCATTAATGAAAGCAAGTGATAAAATCATTGCCGCCACGCTGATAACAGTAGCGGTTATCGCTAACCGGATGATAAACCTTGAAAAAGATTTCTCTTTATTAAACGCAATCCTTTTCGCAATAAACAAGGAAGTATTCAAGCTGCTAAAGTTTAATCCGTCTGCTTAAAAGTACAATTCATGGAATTTTCCTTCAGACCGGGCATTTATTTTGAAGTAAATTTGTGAAGATAAATGTTTTCCTGATGAGATTACCCGCTTTCACTATTGCGTGCCTGTTGATTACTGCTTTGTCAAGCTTTGCTCAGCGTGAGCCGGATATGATATATATGCCTTCCATTCATACAGTAAAATTGAATGGCTTCGGTGATCAGGTTTCGTACCCTGTTATAGGCCTCAACAGTAATGATAAACTGGAGTTGAATTTTGATGATCTTGATGCCGATGTTAAATATTATTACTACACTTTCGAACTGCGGAATGCTGACTGGACACCTGCCCAGATGAGCTTTTTCGATTATGTGAAGGGATTTACACAGGTAAGAATCAATACATATCGCAATTCATCACAATCACTTACAAGATACACACACTACCAGGCCACCTTACCCGACCGTAATTCCTATCCGATTAAATCAGGGAATTATGTGCTGAAGGTTTTTGTAGATGGCGACACTTCCAAACTTGCATTCACCAGGCGTTTTCTTGTTGTAGATAATAAGCTCGGAGTAGGGGCCACAGTTCTGCAGCCATCCGGGCAGCAATATTTTCGAACGCATCATCGGTTACAGGTACAGGTTAGTACCAGGGGCTTGGATGTAAGGTATCCCCAACAGCAGCTGAAGTTGAATATTCTGCAGAATTATCGCTGGGATAATCGGCTTATCATTAATTCCCCCACATTTATACGACCAGAGTCGGTCCAATACAATAATGAAATGGAAATGCTGATGCCTGCAGGACAGGAGTGGCGCTGGTTGAATTTACGAAGTTTCAGGTTGTTAGGCGACCGGGTGGCGAAACAGGGCAACACAGATAGCAGCTTTAATCTTTTTGTGAAAGAAGAAGGACCCCGTCCACCACAACAATATATCTATTTCAACGACATCAACGGCATGTTTATCAATGAAACGACTGAAAATATCAATCCATACTGGAATGCTGATTATGCAACAATTAATTTTACTTACGTTCCGCCGGGAGGCAAACCATATCGGGGAAGTGATCTTTATATAACAGGCGAAATTTCTGACTATGGAAAAAATCCCGAAGCTAAACTTCTTTTTAATTCACAAATGGGGAGGTATGAAGGAACGATGCTTTTGAAACAGGGATATTATGATTATATGTATGCATTAAAAGATGCTGATGGTAAATTTTTAACAGATCTTACAGAGAACAATATGTGGCAAACTGAGAATTCCTATCTGGTGCTGGTATATTACCGTGAGCTCGGTGGCCGGTATGATCAGCTGCTTGGTTTTGCAAGGGTCAACTCACAGTTTAACAGGCCAGGTGCATTTTAAGAATGCCAATTTATTAATTGAATTGATTGATTGAATAAAAAAGCACACTATTTCCATTCATTTTGACTACCTGAGTAACTCATTTTGTCCTATATTTGCGCCGGCAGGTCTTACACGACCAGCTCCTGCTGAACTCCCCCAGGGCCGGAAGGTAGCAAGGGTAAGTGGTTGAGCGGTGCGATGTAAATCACCTGCCATTTTTCTTTTTCTCCCCCGTACATTTGAACAGAGTACGTTTTTATATCAAACAGATAATTTACAGGAATGAAATTTTTTATCGACACAGCGAATCTTGCCCATATTAAGGAAGCCAACGATTTCGGAGTTCTTGACGGTGTAACCACCAACCCTTCATTAATGGCTAAAGAAGGCATTACCGGCCAGGAAAAAATCTATGCTCATTATGAGGCTATCTGCGATATTGTTGATGGTGATGTGAGTGCAGAAGTAATATCAACAGATTTTGACGGAATAGTTGCAGAAGGTAAAAAACTTGCCGCTATTCATCCCAATATTGTGGTGAAAGTACCGATGATCAAGGACGGTATAAAAGCACTGAAATGGTTTTCATCAAACGGTATCAAAACCAATTGTACACTCGTGTTTTCTGCCGGTCAGGCAATCCTGGCTGCGAAAGCGGGCGCCACATATGTTTCACCGTTCATCGGTCGTATCGACGATACTGCCTGGGACGGAATGGAATTGATTGCGCAGATGTCGCATATTTATACATTGCAGGGTTTCAAAACAGAAATTCTGGCAGCATCAATCCGCAATCCACTGCATATCGTTAAGGCTGCAGAAGCAGGGGCTGATGTTTGTACCTGTCCGTTGGAATCTATCCTCGGTCTTCTTAAACATCCGCTTACTGATATTGGGCTTGCGAAATTCCTCGAGGATGCGAAAAAACTGTGATTAATTCAGGATTAAAACGTTGCTGCAATGGTGTTTTTACCTTGGATGGTACTGTCGTGTCCTATAATTTAGCGATTCGGCTTTAGGTGTCAGACACCTTCGCAGCGTGCCGCACAGGAATATGCTTCGAGGTGTCTGACACCTGGGGCCTGCGTTTTTAACGATTTTCTCCCGAATAATACTAGAATTTTCCTGTGTTTTGCACTTGGAGGCAATCTGGCAACGGTTATAAATTTGTGATTCCGGCTTAGGTGTCAGACACCTTCGCAGGATGCCGCACAGGAATATGCTTCGAGGTGTCTGACACCTATGAAAAAACCTAAAAACTGAATTTTTTTCCGACCGTTTTTCCCGGCCAGTCATCCGTGCGGAATGGTATCGCCGGTAAACCTTCTTTGTTGAAAAGATTCAAATCAGCAGGGTCGTCAGCCCAGGCATACCTGATTGCAACCGGGTTGGAAACCGCATCGGCAAATACAACAATCCTGTTGTTTTCTATCCAGGCTTTTGCATAGTAAAATTTTTTGTCGGCACCGGCCACTTCAAATCCATTAATAAACCCGTATCTGTTTTTTACGTCCCACCCACTGCTAATATTGGCAAATTGCAGAATAGCTTTGTTGCCCTGGTAATTCACTGACGTGAATTTTGGACCTTCCGGATTTATTTGCACTTTATAAGTTTTTGCAAGCGCCTGAAGAGCCAATCTTTTACCCACGTCAAGTTTGTTGCGTGGATGAATGTCATTTGATTCGCCGATATCAATAATTACTGCCATACCGGTATTGGATAGGAGAAGCGTTTTTTCCTGCGCTTCCCGCAGTTCAGCCCATTCACTGCCACCATTTTGACTGGTACCACCACCTGCCTGCCAATGAGTGAGTTGTACAAAATAGAATGGAAATGAATCTTTCCATTGCTTTCTCCAGTCGTTGATCATCAAAGGAAAACTGGTTTCATATTGTTTGGCTCTTCCTGCATTGCTTTCGCCCTGGTACCATATGGCCCCTGCAATAGGGAACCGGATGATGGGATGAATCATTGCATTATATAACAGGGTGGGATAGGCATTAGGATTCATACCGCCGCCATCACTATATACTTTTTCCAACCGGTATTTCCAGTCGCCGCTGAGCGGGAACTTCGTAACACCAAAGTCAACAAATAATTCTTCCGGCTCTCCATAAAATCCGCCGCCACCGCCTGTATCCATAATCTTTACCGTCACCACATTGTTGCTTCCTTGTATAACACCTGAGGGAATAGCGTAGACTCTAGGTTCATTATAAGCATTGGTTGATCCTACGAAAACTCCATTGACGAAAGTTGAATCCTTGTCGTCAATTTTACCAAGACTGATCTTTACATTCTTTAATGCAATATCTGCAGGTACAGCGAAACTTCTCCTGAACCAAATCTCACCATCAATCTCACCTAATCTCTGGGATTCCCACAAATTAGGGACAGCCATTGATTTCCAGTCGCCATCATTAAACGTAATGGTTTTAAAAGCAGCAGCAGTTGCTGCATCGGGCAGTGAACCCTGTACCCGCTGAATAAGCTGTTCTGTTTTCTTTTTACGTTCTGCAATTATACCATCAAAATTTGTGGGCAGTTTAGATTTGAGATCAGCAAATTGAGGGTCGCCAAAAAAGGATTGGCCGCTGATCCAGGTTTCCACATGAGTGCCGCCCCACGATGAATGCACCAATCCAATCGGGATGTTCAATTTAGCATAGAGCTCTTTCGCAAAAAAGTACCCTACTGCTGTAAAGCCACCTGCTGTTTCGGGACTGCAAATCTTCCATTCAGCCGCTTTTATTTCTTTTTCAGGTTGCAGGGAAGTAGACTTAGCCACCAGGAAATGCCGGATCTGAGGGTAATTGGCAGCAGCAATTTCCTTTTGCGCATTGTTGCTGGCTGATAATGGCCACTCCATATTTGATTGCCCCGAGCAAAGCCATACTTCTCCTATTAAAATATCTTCAAAAACGACACTGTTTTTTCCCTTGAATGTTAATGTGTAGGGGCCACCGGCAGGTAAGGCAGGTAGTACTAATTCCCATTCACCATTTTTATTAGCTTTTACCGATTTGGAATTATTACCTAACGTAATTAAAACTTTTTCACCCGGTAATGAGGTTCCCCAAAAACGCATGGGTTTGTCACGTTGCAAAACCATGTGACTGGTAAAAATATTTGCTGGTTTTACATCTGCATAAATCACAACCGCCATCATCAAAAAAGAAAAAAGAGAAATAATTTTTTTCATGAAAAATATTTATGAATGATAACAAATTAAAGCAAATAAGGGATTAACACAATTAAGTAATGAAATCACGCAATAATTTTTATTTCTTCCGGTAATTTTTTTGCTGCTTTTAAACCAACGGAATCCCAACTGATTTTCAACTTCTGACAATTTAAATTATTCAGTCTCATTAGCAAAGTAAATAGTGACTAAGGCTTATCCAGACCGAAAAGAACTGTAACGAACATTCAGAGATTCCACCAGTAATTCAGCTTCAGCACAAGTGCCCTGTTGCGAACTGCGAAGGGAGTAGAGTAGTAGTTGTCGGTATACACAATAAACAGATCGGACGCTGGCCGGTAGCGCCATTGAAACCGGGTGTTCAGATTGATGTTTTTCTGCTGGTCATTATACTGGACAAATGCTGTGAAAAAAAGTGTATTCGTAAACGTTACGTCTATTCTCGGTCCTATCAGCCAGAAGATGGTGGTATTCCATGGACCAGGCATTTTGATATTGTTATAATTCGTACTAAGCGCTATACTTACATAGGGTTGAATTCTGTACCCAATATCTGTTGTGAAATTAAATCTTGTTCCCTCCTGGAAATATCCACCATACCGGGAGGCAAAAGAAAATGTAAATAATGACTGAGGTTTGGAAAAATATTCAAGACCAACTGTTTTAAAACGATGTTCAGAACCTGTTGGCAGGAGCGGCTTCCCTGAATTTGTGGGATCGAAAGGCTGCAGCAGTTTCACATAATTATAGGCAGTCCAGATATTGAAAACGGATTGATTACGGAAATTGAACCCATAAAGGAATATCAGTTCCTCATCTGTTTTTTTCAACTTTACTGAATAATAATTGGTCAATGTAAATTTTGGTCCGTGACTGATCAGCTTTCCTTTGCTGAAAAATAATTTTTGCGCAACAGGCGCAATTTTGATGTAGTCTTTTCTAGGAACATAGCCCACTTCTGCATTGTAGTTCTTCCCAACATATTCATGTTGCCAGTTCAGCAGCCATTTTCTATCGCCATATTGAAGATTAGCGGCGTGCACCCAATCGGTACTGCTCACACCAGGGCTAAATGATTTCAATAAAATGGCTTTGCCTGTCCATAAATTATTTTGCGAAGCAAGATTATATTCGAGGCCGATATTTCTGTTGTAATCGGAATATTTAAACAGCGCAGTATCGCCAATATTACCAGACGGGAACGACTGTTTATTAATCATCAGAATACCAAAATTAGATCTTGAAAAAACACGACGCTGAAGGGCCAATACAGTGAAATTCTGCGATGGCAGTTCAACTGAATCCACCGATCCTGTGAGCATATTCATAGCGCCCATTCGCCAGTCTTTATTCAATTTTCCACTTACCCTGGCACCAAACAGAATCGGCGCATTTAGCCCGATCCGGCGGGAAAAAAATGGCCTGATATTAGTGTATCCGAAATTTGAAAGCTGATCACCGTTTTCTAAAAAGAACTGTCTGCGTTCCGGGAAAAATAATTCGAAACGATCAAGGTTGGTTACCTGCCTGTCTACTTCAACCTGCGAGAAATCCGGATTTACTGTTAGATCAAGATTGAGCGAAGACGTAAGACCGATTTTTGCATCTATGCCGGCCTGGTGCCTGTATTTAACTGGTAGTTCGTTCTGGTAATCTTTTTGAATGCCGCCCAATACATAAGGAATAATAGAAATATTTGTGCCTGTTTTCGGTGGTTCCTGATCCCAATTCAAAATGCCGGTATAGGCAAGTGAGGCACTTGGAAATTGCCTCGGTACAGGTGCCCATGCTGATTTTTCAGCAACTGTAATATCGAGTCGACTGAAATTAATTCCCCATTGCTTTATTCCTTTTTTGTAACGGATTGTTTTAAAAGGAACGGCCATTTCGAGCACCCATCTGTCGGGGTAATTTTTCACTTCTGATACCCATTTGTTATCCCAGTTTAAATCCACTTTTCCTCCATCATACATGGTGCCATCCCATTGTGCACCGGCGGCATTAGCACCAAAGGAAAATCCATTTGTCTGATCGTCAAACGGATCGATAAATACCAGGAAATTATCATTTTTGCCAAATGAAAAATCCCGTCGCAGGGATTCGACCATATACGGTGTAGGCCGTTTTTTGTAATTGATGGCGAGCAGGTAAATGTTTTTATCGTCGTAACACATGCGCACATCTGTGGATACTGTTGCAAAACTGGTATCCATCGGTGTCATCATAAAAAAATTGGTAGCCAGATCAGCGAATTCCCATTCAGCTGTATCAACGATTCCATCAACCTTTATGGCGAAAGGCGCTTTGCGCATCTGCAGTACAAATTGTTCATTTTTTTTCTGTGCCTCAAGCGTGATATGAAACAGAAGAAAAAGAATCAGTAGCCGTAACGTTTTCAACGATATCAGGGTTAAGGCGTCAAAAATAGTGTTTTAAAGGTGAAGCAGACAATTAATGAAAAATCAAACACAAACGTTTGCAGATGACATAATAAATCCCGTGTGTATAAAACTTCATATTTAGTTGCGACAGTGCATGCCTTGTCGCTACTAAATATGAAAACCATGGGATGCTCCTCAACAAACCCATGGCCTCAACTTATCAGTCGTTAGTCTGAAGTTTTTAGTCGTTAGTCTTTGAATGTTAATGGCCGTGTCACCTAAATCTATAAATCCCAATTTTCAACATTCATGGCCACGGAGTTAAACGGAGATTTTGAGTTAAGCTGAGAAACAGCCAATATAGTTTTAAGTGAACAGCTATATAAATATTGACAGTTGTATTAACCTAAAACTTAAATCCTCATACATACAATCTGCACCGGCTGTTCACTTCCCACTTCCCATTTCCCATTTCCCACTTACTGCTGGACTCCTTCCATCATATTACCCTGACTTTTCAAATTTTGTCTTTTGAATAATGACATATCCAGTTTACCAAACCTGTAGCTGAAATTCAAGCGAATCATCTGCGGGTTGTTGATCCTGCTATACTCCTGTATGAAATATGGACTGTATGAAAACTGGCTCACTTTACGTGTTGCGAAAATATCGTTTACACTTAGGGTTACGCTGGCAGCATTGTTTTTCAGGAATGATTTTTTGATTGCAAGATCCATTCCCCAATACGCCCTGATATAACCCTGTGAAGCTGATTGCGCCTGACCCATCGGAGGGCCAAAACCCTGGCTGCTGTTATTCACCGGAAGGTTGGCTTTAGACTGGTAATCTGCGGTTAATTGTATCGTGAAATTCTTAGGTAATTTGAAGTTGTTATTAATTTTTGCAAACCAACTCCACATGGCATCCTGACTTTCGATTCCGGTATTGTCAGCATTGATTTTTGAGCTGTAGATATTTACATTGCTGGTGAGGTCCCACCATTTTCTAACAGGATTTACTGAAGTCACTTCAAAGCCGGTCAGATAACTTGAATTGGCATTGATATATGTGTTGATAAGATCTTCTTCACCAGTGATTGGATTGATGTCTTCAGTAAGATATCTCGTAATTAAATTCGTAGTGTATTTGTAATAGGCAGAAGCTAAAATTGTATGATTTCCTTTCAATGTTTTTGAGTATGAAACCTCAGCACTTGTAGTGAATTCAGGTTTCAGATCAGGATTTCCTTTAGTGATATTCAAGCTATCAGTATAATCAACATATGGAATCAACTGGAAGAAATTGGGCCTGTTCACCCTTCTTGTTACACTCAATTGAAGTTCCTGTTTGTTTTTTAATTTCTGACTTAAAAACACTGAAGGGAAGAGACTGAGTGGATATTTATTTCCAAAAAATTCTCCTGTATTGGTGAGTGTTCCACTGTATTCAGAACTTTCTGCCCTTAAACCTAACTGGTAGCCAAAATCTTTGATTTTGCTTTTTACTGAAACATAAGCTGCATATACATTGTCTTTATTATCATAGTTATTTGTAGCTGATGGGATAGGAACATAATTTTCTTCCCCTATTGGCCTGATAGCAGTATAGTTATTGCTCGTCGTTTTGCGTAACTGAACCCTGAGCCCTGTTTCCAGTTTAGTATTGTGTTTATCAGCGAAGGGATGTACATAATCTGTTTGAACAGTAAAGTTTGTGTTTTTACCATCACCCACCACCTGCTGGTATTGCGTACCTGCTATAGTATTTGTTTTAGAATAATAATTGGTGGTATACAAGGCATCGCTTTCATTTTTGCCAGAGAAAAAGTTGAAGTCTCCTGTCAATTCCTGGCCTTCACGTGGAAACAATTGTTTAAATCCTCCCTGTAAACCATTTGCATTAAAATTCCTGCTGCTGTTGCTGAGTCGCTGACTGTAATTACTTACTATTCCGGTACCCAATAAACTGTCGGTACGGATGTCAATGGTTTCATTAGGGCGGAATTTACCATGCACT
Organism: Chitinophagales bacterium; assembly: GCA_031425315.1. Lineage (GTDB taxonomy): Bacteria > Bacteroidota > Bacteroidia > Chitinophagales > Chitinophagaceae > Pollutibacter. The sequence goes on along the minus strand of JANPJC010000281.1, from coordinate 2,911 downwards.
TTAATGCCTGATAAAGAAAGCGTCGTTCTGTTAGTAATAAAATAATCAATGCCAAGCCGGCCAAACATAAATCCACCGTTAGTCTTGTTGAAATTATCCTGAGTAACTAATGTTTGCGGAATTGACCCGAAATTCAACCGTTCTGTTGTGCCTTCGTTACGGTTCTTCATCTGGTTGGTCATCACTGCAGCAGATAAATTAATTTTGTTTTGGCGAACATTAAAGTTACCTCCGGCATTCCAACCACCTCTGCGATCTACACCCGCCATAACGTTACCATTATATCCGGATTTTTTATTTTTCTTCAGCACGATATTCAATATACCTGCATTACCACCGGATGCATCAAATTTTGCGGAAGGATTTGTGATCACTTCAATGCTCTCGATGGCATCAGCAGGAATCTGATCCAATTGTAAAGTTGTAGGCCTGCCATCAACAAATATTTGCGGTGCAGCATTACGTAGTTTCACATTACCATCTATATCTACCTGAACTGTGGGTACATTTCTCATTGCATCCAGTGCAGTACCACCTGCAGAAACCAGGTTCTTTTCAACATTAAAAACTTTTTTGTCTATATCCATTTTGATAAGTGGCTTGCTACCCTGCACCACAATTGTTTCCAGTTGTTTTACATCCTGTTTTAAAGTGATGTTTCCAAGATCTTTATCAAATGCATTTAGTGAAGCGGACATATCGCTTCCGGCAGGTTTAAACTGGAAAGCCACTTTTTGATCTATAGGCTCAAAACCCGTAGCAGAAATTTTCAGTTTCAGCGCTCCCATAATGGGCAGGTCGCTAAAGCTGAATTCGCCATTTGGTTTTGTTGTTAGTCCCTTTAATAATATTTCTTTGCTTTTTTTAGTAACGGTATCAAACTTATTGCCCATAAATAAAACTGAAGCATCTGCAACAGGTTTTCCGTTAGCATCAATCAGCTTTCCGTAAATATGTCCGATGGAGGGGGGCGCAGCGCCTGCTTTTCCACCCATGCCTCCGGGAGGAAACTGTGCACTGGCTGTTATTGAGGAAAAGGCGGCGAGTATGATCAGCAAAATTTGTTTCATAACTATACTTTGATGAAACAAAACTACACTGTCAAGACTCAGTTCAGGATCAAATGAGACAAGGGGGGGAAATGTTGCGACGAAAGGAATAGGGGCTATTTGTTGAAGATGAGGGTGGAGAGAGGATTATCTTTTCCGTCCAATTATATTCGCGTACAACTTAAATCCCTAAGTTAATGACGTTTTTAAAGGCATAGCCGGGAAGACGAAAAGGACGGTAAGGTTCGGTAAAAAGTTACCGTGCATTCGTTCCCCCTCTCACTGTCTCACCGGCAAAAAAGCCCGGATATAATTACTGTGAACTTACACACTCCGGTCCCGCTTCAGGCGAGAGTAAAGGACGGAAAGGTTCGGAAAAAAATTCCCGTGTATTCGTTCCCGCTCTTACCGTTTCACCGGCAAAAAAAGCCGCGGATGTAATTGCAGTGAACTAATACTGGCCGGTCTCGCTTCAGGCGAGAGTAAAGGACGGAAAGGTTCGGAAAAAATTCCCGTGTATTCTTGTGCCATGAAGTTAAGAGAAGTTCTTTTAACATGCTGTAATGATGATGATGCATTCTTCGTATGAAGACGAAGCATCGGCAACGCTGTACAGGCGGGGTTGTCAAACCGCTCTTCGCTGCAAAAGGTGTAAACCTGCTGTGGTGAACGTGAAGAGAAAAGACTTCCTAGAGAAGTCAGGTAAGTCACAGTGAGGTGACTGCGAAGGAATCGCTGATGAAGTATCGAAACGGTCCTTGTGGGAAAAATCGTTCTAGGAATACGGAACAGAGACCAGCATAGCGATAACCTGTTCATTGGTTATGCTCCCACCGGTATACAGGCGACACGACGCTGTGACAGGCATTATTACGGAACTTGGGATCACCACTCAAACAGGAACGACTGATTAAAATCAGTTAAGTGTGTGGTAGTCGGACTGAGTCATAGTAGTGATGATGGCGGACTAAAATCCGCTGGAGCGAAGGACTCAGGTTATCAGGTGAATATTCGCCTTTAAACAACTGAAATTTTTAAAAGTAAGGATGATTTAAGATGAATGTACACGTAACTAAAACGGTTCCCATTGAATTTAAATGGGTGGTCGATGCTTATCAAAAGGTAAAGCAGGGAGGTGAAGCGACCGGGATCGATGGAGAAAGCTGGGAGGAGTTCGATAAGAAGGCCGAACAGCATTGCTACTTGATCTGGAACCGCATGGCCTCCGGCAGTTATCATGCTCAGCCTGTGCGCCGGGTAGAGATCTCCAAGCGTGACGGCAGCAAGAGAAAATTAGGTATTCCCACGTTGCGCGACCGCATCGCGCAGCAGGTGGTAAAGGATTACATGGAAAAGCGGATTGACCATAAGTTCCATGAAAACTCCTACGGTTATCGTCCGATGAAAAGCGCTCATGATGCCTTGCAACAGGGAAGAAGAAATTGCCTGGAAAAGGACTGGGTGATAGACATGGACATCCGTAAGTTCTTCGATGAAATCGATCATGGTCTGATGCTCAAAGCAGTAGAACACATCCTTCCCGATGTACCGTGGATAGGTATGTATATAAAACGCTGGCTGGAAGCACCTGAACAGACGGAGAACGGCGAACTGATACCTAAGCTGGGCAAGGGCACACCGCAAGGTGGAGTGATCAGTCCCTTGCTGGCCAACATCTACTTGCATTACACGCTTGACCTGTGGCTGAACAAGGTTTATCCTTCGGTTAGCTTTGTCCGTTATGCAGATGATATGGTCATACATTGCCGAACTAAAGAAGAGGCAGAAGAAGTATTGACTGCAATAAAGGCAAGACTAACATCGGTTTCCTTATCCATTAAGGATGAGAAGACCCGGATAGC
>JANPJC010000280.1:0-2814 GCA_031425315.1 Chitinophagales bacterium | reverse complement strand
AATGCTTCGCCGCTGAATGGCGTATCCAATTCAGCAACAGTGTATCGCATGATTTGAATGATCTGTTTTATAAAGTGATCTTCTAACAGATTTATTGATCGCTTAATGAAAAACGGAATATCCTGCAGTTGGAAAAATTTCAGCAGTTCGTCGCCGTATTTATGTTCGCGATAAATAACACCAATTTTCCCTCCTTCCGTACCCTGTTCCAATAAATTTTTTATATTCTCAGTGATGGCTGCATTTTCTGCGAATTCATTTTCATAAATCCTGATTTCCGGATTTATATAAAGGGCCTTTAATTTAGTGTTGCTTGCGATTAATTCTTTGCTGAGATCTTTGTATTGATTGACGAGCCTTTGCGTATTATTTCCAATGATGTTTTTTGCTGCGTCAAGTATGGGTTGAACGCTGCGATAGTTTTGTGTCAGTACTACTTTCACGAGATCTTTTTCATATTTGTCGGCAATGTTCATCATGTTTTTCAGGTTCGCTCCCTGAAAACGATAGATACTCTGATCATCATCGCCAACAACAAAAATGTTAGGCTTTTCATTTTCCCAATAACGGATCAGCAATTCAACAATTTTGTTTTGTGAACCGCTGGTATCCTGGTATTCATCAACGAGTATGTATTGAAACTGTTCCTGGTAACTGAGCAGCACCTCATTGTTTTTTTCGAATAATTCAATTACCCAATTGATCATGTCATCAAAGTCGTACCGGTGTTCTTTGTCGAGTATATCGGTATAAGTTTTAAATGCCGCCACTGCTGCTTCCAGCTTAGTCATTCGTTCAACTTCATCTTTTCCTTTTTGGGTGAGTTCGGTTATCCCCTTTGCTTTTTCGCGCTTCTTATAGAAGCCATCGGTATCAGGAAGAATGGTGGCGGTATAAACTTGTATTTGTTCTATTAACCAGGAAATATCCCAGCCTTCTCTTTTGATGGCAGAGAACAATGAAGAAAGATTATTCAGATCATGATAGATTTCACCTTTATTTCTTTTTAGTGGGTTGTCTTTTGGAAAGCTGTCGATAAGTGTTTTAAGAAATTCCACCCGTTCCAGATCACTAAGCGCTTCCAGTTCCCGTTTATTGAAATAGCGGATATTTTCCTGGATGACGGTATTACAGAAAGAGTGAAAAGTGTGAATATTCACTTTGTACGCCTCGGGTCCTATGAATGATAACAATCTTTTGCGCATCGCTACAACGCCGGCATCAGTAAATGTGAGACATAAAATATTCTGAGCAGACGCATCCGTAGTCAGCAGAATATTACCAATCCTGCTGGCTAAAATCTGCGTTTTTCCTGTACCCGGACCTGCAATTACCATCACGGGGCCCTCAATGGTATCAACTGCTGTTTTCTGCTGATCATTAAGCCTGGAATATTCCTCTAAGAAACGGGTGCGGAGTTTTTCTTTTAATAATGCCATGCCTTAAACGAACTTTTTAAATATGCTGTGGTTGTTATTGCGGGCTTAAAAGCCATTAAAAATCAAATATCAAATAATGTCTGCTCATTCTTTTCAACGAATTCAAAAATTGCCAGTTTCAATCGAAGAAGCATGGTCATTTTTTTCAAGTCCTGCAAATCTTGCTGTGATGACCCCGGAGTACCTGAACCTGAAGTTTACTAATGAGCTATTTGGAGAAAAGATGTATCCCGGACAAATCATTACCTATAAAGTGAAACCTGTTTTAGGTATTCCATTGTATTGGATGACGGAGATTACGCATGTAGAACATCTTAAATATTTTGTTGATGAGCAACGCGTTGGGCCTTATTGTTTATGGCATCACCAGCATCATTTTAAATCGATTGAAGGTGGAGTTGAAATGACTGATCTTATTCATTATAAAAACCCATTGGGTCCACTGGGAGTGCTGGCTAACTCACTGTTTATAAGGAAACAGCTGGAGGGAATTTTTGAATTTCGGTTTACTAGGACGGAAGAGCTTTTTGGAAAGTGGGGGTAGAGAGCAGTGAGCAGTAAGAAGTTAGCAGTAAGCAGGAAACAGCCCGTTGACCCTTTGGGTAAATATCTAACCTTCCACTTCGCACTTCGCATTTCGCACTTGCTTTGTATTGAAGGGTCACTTCATAAATCCACTTTTTTGGCCACAGAGGTCCATAAAGGAACAAAGGGCACAAAGGAACAGTCGACAGTTCTGTGTTGCCTGTGTACTTCATAGTTCCCACTTCACATTTCGCATTTGCTTTGTATTAGAGTTCTCATCATAATTCCGACTTTTTTGGCCACAGAGGTCCACAAAGGAACAAAGGACACAGAGGAACAGCCGGCTGTTCTGTATTGGCTGCTTACTTCATACTTCCTACTTCGCATTTCGCACTTGATTTGTATTGGCTGTTCACTTCCCCCTTCGCACCTCGCACTTCGCACTTCTTTCGTACCCTGTTTGTGGTATTGCTCAAAATTTTCTGGAAGGTTATCTTCAATTTACATTACACCATATACAGCCGTGTTAACCTGCGAAAACTTAAAGTAATTAGCAAATACATATTCCGGGCAATCCCATATTACATACTTAACCGTTGTCCGGTATAAAAGAGCCCCAGTTCCACGGGGCTTTTTGGTAGTCATAAGTCAAGGAGTCAAAAGTCAGCAGTCCGTCGACTTGACTAAATGCTACTGACTGAGGACTAAAGACTTAAGACTTTGTCTTTCCTTTATCCCGGCATGCGGGAGATGTACTTTTCAATTTGTTTAATCTGGTCAACGACCTGTTGAGCCGTAGGTTTTTGGGCCTTGGCTCTGCGGAAGTAATCTTTTGCAGCGCGAAACTCTC
>JANPJC010000279.1:0-4353 GCA_031425315.1 Chitinophagales bacterium | reverse complement strand
GAAGATGCTGAGAAAAAATCTCTGAATAAACTGTATATCGACAGGCTGGCAAAGAATCCGAGAATCTGGTTTGGTACTTATGAGTTTGGCAATTCGGCAGACCCCCGTACACAAAGTGAGGATCTTGGTGACAACTCAATGAAAGCAAGTGAATACGGCATTCGTAACCTGAAAAGGATAGTTCCTTCCTTAACCGAATGGACAAACGAAGAAGCTGATGGATACAATAACCTGTCGCAAATGTATGGCCAGGTTGTGAATCAATATCAACGTTACATGGGTCATGTGATCCGTAACATTGGTGGTTATTATGAAACACCAAAAACAGTTGAACAAACAGGCAATGTATTTGAGGTAACGCCTAAGACTACCCAAAAAGAAGCCGTTGGTTTTCTTCACAAACAATTGTTTGAAACGCCATCATGGATGCTGGATAAAAATATTCTAAACAGAATTAACAGCCCCGTGTTTGAGCAGATCAGTTCCGTGCAGGACAATGCATTGGGATCCATTTTATCTTCCGTGCGTTTGGGAAGAATGATTACCAGCAGTAATCGTTTTGATAATACGTACACTATGGAGGAACTTTTTTCAGATTTGAGAAAAGGCATCTGGAGTGAACTACCTGCAAGGAAAAAAATCGACAATTACCGCAGGAATCTTCAAAAAAGTTATGTCGAAAGAATGATTGCCTTAATGACACCTGCAGCCGCATTACAACTGGGCGGCGGAATTACATTAACTTTTGGGCCTGATGTCAAGAAGACTGATATCAGTTCAATGGTTCGTGCACATCTTACTTCATTAAGAAGTGAAATGGTTGGGGCGGCGCCTTTAATTCCTGATACGATGAGTCGTTATCATTTACAGGATCTCGCAGAGAGAATTAAGGCAGCACTAGATCCGAAATAGAAACTTGTATTCATTATAAAAAAGGAAGAGGCTTTTGCTTCTTCCTTTTTTTATGTCGATGGGTTGCTGGTTGAACAGCCGTTACTGATAATTTAAACTGTATTGGCTGTTCCTTTGTGGCCCTTTGTGCTTCTTTGTGGCTCTCTGTGCAACAAATTGCAGCATTCAATTTTGACCCATATGAATGCAAGAGTTTGAACACAAAGGGCCACAGAGGGACAGAGAGCACAAAGGGACAGCCATTCGAGATTGAGGATATATATGATGATGGTGGCTCGCAATCGACGATTCTTAACTTCGAACTTATTCTGGCTGTTCTCTACCGTCTACCTACTATTGTATTGGCTGTTCTCTTCGCATTTGTTTCGATGGGCGTTGCCCATCGCTGGGACATGACTGCCCCTTCAGGGCGACCATCCCGAGTATATAAAATTGATTGGAATTGTAAGGAAGACTCTCTTTAATTGGGGGTTTGGATTGAAATTTTAAATCCCACTCTTGCATTGGCTGTTCACTGCTACTATATATCTGCTTACTTGTATTGGCTGCTCTCTACCGTCTACTGTCTACCTACTGCTGTATTGGCTGTTCTCTACCGTCTACTGACTTTGTATTGGCTGCTCACTGCTTACTGCTCACTGCTCACTTGCATTTGCTGTTTACTTCCCACTTCGCACTTCGCACTTCGCACTTTATTCGTATCTCAAAGCAACAATCGGATCCAGCTTTGAAGCTTTCCATGCCGGATAAATCCCTGCTACTAAACCAACAATAGAACAAATAAGAATTCCTCCGAAAATTACTTTCCAGGGAATAAAGAAAGGTGTGTCCATCAACTGTCCAACCAGGTTACCAACCAAAACACCCAGCATAATGCCGATCAAAGCCCCCATAAGGCTGATGATAATGGATTCGAAAAGAAACTGGTATCGCACCGCTTTTCTTTTTCCGCCAAGGGCCTTCACAAGGCCCACTTCTTTTGTACGTTCAGTTACTGCCACGAGCATGATGTTCATTAATCCAATAGCTGCACCAATCAATGTAATAAACCCGATTGCACCGGCAGCTGCGGAAATACTGCCGAGGAGTTTGATAAATGTTTCTGCAATACTGTCACTTTTATCAATATAAAAATTACTGTCTTCTGTTACCGCCAGATTTCTAACCGGCCTGAAAGCACCTTCCGCTTCGCCGATGGCTTCATCCATCTGACGCACATCATCAACCATAACCGCAATAGCAAAACTTTGATTTTTATTGGCATAAAGCCTGCGCACATTGGTGTAAGTTGTGAAAACTGTATTATCAGCCTGTAAAAACGCGCTCGCTCCTTTCTCCTTAGTAATGCCAATGACACGATATCGGTTTGCCCCTACTCTAATAATTTTATCAATCGCCCGTTCAGGTTTGTCGCCGAATAATTTCTTCGCCACATCGCTGCCAATTACACAAATGTTTCTACCGCTCTCAACATCCAGCTTATTAAAATTTCTTCCATATTGCACTTCATATCCGTTCAGTAAAAGGTAATTCTCATCGCCTCCGTTGATCGTAACTGTAGGATTGGTTTTAATATTATCGTAAAAAATGGTATTGTTTCTTGGACCATTTAAGCCGATACTCACTTTAGCCGGATAGGTGAAATGTTGCTTGAAATTGCGCGCCTGTTCGTAGGTAATAATTTTACCGGTATTTGATTTCTTAAGTTTTTTTGAAGATCGTTTATCGGTTTTTTTCACTTCGGAATTGCCAAAACGCACCCTGCGCTCCTTAAATCGCAGACTGAAAGCATTGGCACCCATTGTGGAGAAGCTTTCCCTCAAACTATTATTCATTGCCTCAATAGCTGTAATGATGCCCACCAAAGCCATGATCCCAAATGCAATGATGGCCACAGTTATTCCGGTGCGGAGCTTGTTTCCCCTGACAGTTCGTAAGGCCAGGGCAAAAATGTCCATGATTTTCATATCATAAATGTAAAAAGTTCTGCCCGTACCGAAATAAAAAGATTGACGAGCGGGGGACTGGTTGCCGGTTGCCGGTTGCGGGTTGCTGGTTGCGGGTTGCTGGTTGCTGGTTGCGGGTTGCTGGTTGCTGGTTGCGGGTTGCGGGTTGCTGGTTGCGGGTTGCTGGTTGAAACAGCCAATACTGTTTTGAAGTTTTTTGTTAGATGTTAAAAGACTTGCTGCTATTAACAGTAACCAGCAACGGCTGTTTAACCGGCAACCTGCAACGGCTGTTAGACCAGCAACCGGCAACGGCTGTTAGTTCGCCAGCAGGTTCAACAGCCAGTCAGGATGAATGCCAATAACTACAATCAGTATGGCGGTAATGACCAAAACAGTCTTGAACCCTTCAGAAACTTTTATAGCTGGGTCATTGCCTTCTTTAAAATACATAGCCTGAATGACCCTGAAATAATAATAAACACTCACAGCCGCGCAGAGCACTGCTAAGATGACCAACCAGCTCATTGCGCCATTGCGAATAGCGGCGACGAGCATATAGTATTTGGCGAAAAAGCCCCCGGTAAGTGGGATGCCTGCTAATGAGAATAAAAACACGACCATAACACCCGCGAGTAGCGGTTGGTATTTTGCCAGTCCGTTAAATCCTTCAAAAGTGTAATCTTTCATTTTGATGAGTATCGCAAATATTCCGATTGTAGCCAGGCTATAGGTTGCAGTATAAAGTATCAAACCCTGCCGTCCGGTATTATTTAATGCGAACAATGCAAATAACATGAAACCTGCCTGGGCGATACTTGAATAAGCAAGCATCCGCTTAACACTTTGCTGAAATACAGCTGTGATATTACCAATAATTAATGTTGCAGCAGTCATAATAGCTATAAGGAGCTGCCATTGATCATGCAGTTTGCCGAAAGCATTTTCAAATAATCGAAGGAATGCAATAAAAACAGCGGCTTTCACTACAGTGGCCATAAACGAAGTAAATACCGCAGGTGAACCATCGTAAACATCTGGTGTCCAGAAATGGAATGGTGCCGCAGAAACTTTAAATGCCATTGATATCATCAGTAAAACAAGCCCTGCCGCAGTGAGTGGCGTGATTGATCCAAAACCCAGTATCATACCTTCAGTATAAAAGGTGCCTGTTGCGCCGTATAACAAGGCTATACCCATCAGCATTAAACAGGTACTGAAAGTTCCCATTAAAAAATATTTCAGTGCAGCCTCATTACTTTTCAGATTACGTTTATCGCTGCCAGCCAATATATACAATGGAATAGAAATGATTTCTATTCCGATAAACAACATTAATAAAGATTTGAAAGAGGTTACAATTGCAACGCCGCAAAGAATAAAAAATATTAACGCTAAATAATCAGATCCATTTTTACCTACATTGTCCATATCCGCACCTGATAACAAAAGGTAAATCAGTGTACTTACAAATGCTATCAAATTAAACACCATA
>JANPJC010000278.1:0-78718 GCA_031425315.1 Chitinophagales bacterium | reverse complement strand
CAGCGACTCAACATAAGTTTGCGGTGGCGTTGAAGTACTGTTCCATATTCCTCCCACTACATTATTAATTCTTGAATTAATAGATGGCAATGTTTCAAATTCGCGACCTGACAACGTACGGTCACCATTCAATTCGCGATTTACCGCTTTCAATCTTTTCTCAAGTTGAACAATGTCTCCTGCAATTGTTGCGGGTAATGAAGGTGTCAGTGCTACCGCAGCTTTAATATATCGTAGTTTATTAACGAGTTCCTGCCTGTATTCATCCACTCCTGCAGTAACCCTAAGCAATTCCGCCGCATCTTTCGATAATTGATCAACTGCTTTCTTATCTGCTGCCGGTAAAGCCAATGCATTTAATGCCACGGCTTTAAAAGGTATCTTTTCTGTAAGTGTCGAATAATTTCCATCTTCATATTTACTCATCTGCACAGTATAGTTGCCCGGCAAAGCAAGATAACCCCGCGAAGGAGAACTGAATGCAAACGATTCATCAAACGGTGTAAAATCTACCGGGCTTGTTGGAGCAAACCTGAAATCCCAGACCAACCTGTTTAAACCTTTTTTTGCCGGTGCTTTTATTCTTCTCACCACTTCATTTTTTTCATCGGCAACAGTAAATAAAATATGAGGAGGTTCCTGTTCATCTTCCAAACGCAGCGAATCGATGGCAGGATAATAAGGTGGTAACCCCTTTTTAATCAGTTCGGCCTCACGTTCCTTTCTCTTTTCCTTAATGGTTGGAATATTTTCTTTCAGATAATATGTGAAAACAGCACCCGGCTTTGGATTGGGAGAAGTGAAGAAACTTTCGCCCTGGAAACCCTTACCCCGCACACCTAACGGTGTCGACTCAACGAACATTAATGCATCTTTGATCGGGAATATTTCGGCTGACTTTGTAAAAGCATTTTTATCCATTTTCCTCAACACTGAGTAATCATCCAAAACATAAAACCCTCTTCCAAAAGTGGCGAGAATCAAATCGTTTTCTCTTTTTTGTATTTCAAGATCTCTTACAGCTATTACCGGTAAGTCGCCTTTCAATTGAATCCAATTCGATCCGCCATCAACGGTGACAAATACGCCAAATTCAGTTCCCACAAAAAGCAGGTCTTTATTTACATGATCCTCGGCTATGGTATAGGTTGATCCCCTGGAGGGCAAGTTTCCATTTAAGCTGGTCCATGTTTTTCCACCATCTGTTGTTTTTAAAACATAAGGTTTGAAATCGCCATAACGATGCTGATTAAAAACTGCGTAGGCAACTGACTTGCTATGGCGCGAAGCAATCACCTGGTACACGTATGCTTTTTCCGGTACTCCGTTTTTCACTTCAATTTTCGTCCAGCTGTTGCCTCCATTTGTAGTGATATGAATCAGTCCATCGTCTGTTCCGGCATATAGAATATTTTCGTCGAGCGGCGACTCCGTCAGCGTCGTTATGTTACCATAAATATCGGTTGACTGGTTTTTTGCAATCGCATCCACGCTCCAAACCTTGTCCATTACCGTTAGCTTGTTACGATCCGTTTGCCGGGTGAGATCTTCGCTGATTGTTTTCCAGGATTGTCCCCTGTCATCCGATCTGAATACCCTGTTTGCTGCGATATATATCCTCTTATTATCGAAATAAGAAATCACAAGAGGGGCATCCCAGTTCCAACGATACGCCGCCTCTCCTTCCTTTTCCACAGGTTGAATCGCAAGGTATTCGCCAGACTTGCGATCATATCTTACCAACGCACCATATTGCGCCTGAGCATAAATGATGTCAGGATTAGTTTGATCGACCTGTGTTTCAAAACCATCACCCAAACTGGTAAAATACCATTCGTGATTCATGATGCCATTGCTGCTGATGGTTCGCGACGGACCTCCGATACTGAAATTGTCTTGTGTACCGCCATGAATATGATAAAACGGCAATGCATTATCAGTTGCCACCTTATAGAATTGCGTTACCGGTAAATTAGGTTTGAATTGCCAGTTAATACCAGTATCGAAACTTTCATAAATACCGCCGTCGCAACCCACTAATAAATGATCTGTGCTTCGTGGATCGATCCAGATAACATGGTTGTCGATATGTTTGCTTTTTTCACCCAGTATTGAAAATGATTTACCAGCATCAGTACTCACCCCGAGGTAAGTGTTCATCGCATACAGCTTATCTACATTTTTAGGGTCGCAGAAAATGCGCTGATAATAATTACCGGATGTGGAGTATGAACTTTGTTTTTCCCAGCTTGACCCACGATTTTTACTGATAAAAGTGCCGCCCTTTTCTCCTGCTTCCACCATCGCATAAACTACATCAGGGTTAACAGGTGAGATATCCAAAGTAATCCTTCCAATATCACCTGAGGGCAATCCATACATAATTTTTTCCCAATTAGCTCCGGCGTCTTTGCTTCGATACACAGCTGATTCCGGGCCGCCGCCAATATAAGTAAACACTTTGCGTTGGCGCTGATGTGCTGTAGCATATAACCATTTTGGATTCCTGGGATCCATATGAATTTCGCTGAAACCAGTATGTATAGAAACGGTAAGTACCGGCGTCCAGGTTTTACCGCCATCAATAGTTTTGTAAATTCCCCTGTCGCCACCAGAACTCCACAGCGGTCCATAAGCCGCCACATAAACAATATCTGAATTTTCAGGGTCAACTACTATTTTACCAATATGTTCAGATTGCTTTAAACCCATATTCTTCCAGGTTCCGCCGCCATCTTCTGATTTATAAATACCATCTCCGTAGGCTACGCTACGCTGATTATTGGCTTCACCGGTGCCCACCCAAACAACATTAGGATTCGAAGGATCCAGTGTGACACACCCGATAGAATAAGAGCCTTCACTATCGAATATCGGTTCATAGGTAACTCCGGCATTTCGGGTTTTCCATACTCCACCCGAAGCCACTGCAACATAATATTCTGAATTGTTCTGCGGATTTACAGCGAAATCTGCAACACGACCTGATGTAATAGCGGGGCCTACAGAACGAAACTTTAATCCGGATAATAGTGAGCTGTTCCAACCTTCGGGAGTTGTCGGCTTTTCAGGAACAGCCTTTTTTTGTGCTAAAACGGAAACGGAAAAAAAGATAACCAGGAGAGAAAAACAGCGCCTAAAATTATACATAAACAGGTGATTTGGTATCACCGGTTAAGATACTAAAACCTGACAGGTTTTACCGACAGATCTATTTATTAGCCATTTCAGTCGTTGCAATATCGCGGTGGCGAAGATCAATTCCACCTTCCAGCATCGATTTTAAATTTGTAAGATAAAAAGTCCATCCCTGCTTACATCCCAAATGATAGTTTTGCCGGCCATCTTCAGTGTCAGGAATCTGGTCCTGGATCAACTCTACCATATATTCATTATTGTAAGGTTGAATTGAAATGAAACAGTTGCCGGCTTTGCCAAAACTGAACGCTAATTCATTGACACCATTGGCTCTTAAAATGCGACCCTTTTCATCTGTTTGGTCTGACCAGCCATGCCAAAACCATCTATAAGTATCGCCCTCAATCACTCTTTCGTCAAAGGCTTTCAATTGACCATCTTTATCATGGTATTCTGATCTGCGAAGGAACCACTCTTCAATTCCCTTTCGGGTTGCCCATGCATTATAAAGAATGGCAAGGTCGGCATTGACATTTATTCTCATCGTAAATCGTGTCCAATCAAAATTGCTCATATAGCAGATTGAGTTTAGCCGGCCAGAAAATTAAAAAAATTTTCAGGCCGGAGTTGAATATTTATTGAGGAACGCTGTGCAGCCCTATCCTGTTTCCTTCGGTATCAATAAAAACACCCATATAGCCGTAATCTTCCGAAATCTGTGTTTTAGGCACGGTAATCTTTCCTCCTGCGGCTTCCACTCTGTCAAGAATATTTTGTACATCAGGATTACCATTAAGATAGATCAGTGGCCCGTATGTTTCAGACGGCAGATGAAAACCTCCGCTGTCCACCAGCGCACCGCCCACTCCAGTCATCATATTTTCCAGCGGGAACATTCTCATTTTTATATTGTCGAGATCCATGGGCTGCATTTCTATCTGAAAAATATTTTCATAAAATTTCTGAGCCCGGTTTAAATCAGTAGCGGGTATTTCAAACCAGCTGATAGCATTATCCATAGCCATAAAAAAGTTTTAAGGTGTTAAAAAAGTTTACATGATTAAATTTACTGAGATGATATTTATTTCTGATTCTAAAATAACTATCGCCATAAACCAATTATAGCCCCCATGAGCATCAATGCGACAATACTGTAGCCGCCATTAATGAAAATAACTTTCCAACTTCTGTGCTCAAATAGTCCATGGATTGCAACAAAGCAGAAAACCCATAAACCTGCCAGAAATCCTGCAATAGCACCCCACGAAACATCTGTTTTCTGAGACGGTGAATCTGCCAAAAACATCGCAAGATTAGCCGCAGCAATCATTGTAAAAATAAAGGCCCAACCGAATATTTTTCCTTTGTTCCCCTTCTGAATTTCTTCCAGGCTTAGGTTATTTTGCTTCATCCACGCTTTTCCAAATAAAGCTGGTGAATACCATATTCCTCCAACAACAAAAGCAGATATGCCTGCTACCAAAACTGCAAGCCAATTAATTGTACTAACGTCCATAAAAAGTTGATTTCGGGTTAAAAAATGATGTGATACCGAATCTATTGCCTAATTTATAGTAACCAAAATAAAGCACGACAAAAGTGAAAAAAGGGGAGATGAATCATGCCGCCTTTCCGACGAAAAATAAAGCGGAGCTCATTAAGCTTAATGATATTGGTTTCAGACTGATATTGATTCCCTTTTTTGGAATATCTATTCCCATCATCACCAAATTAATTGATCACGCTTCTTTCAGCTCATGGGAAATAAAATTCAGTTATCTCTATACAATAGCCCTTTCATTTATTGTATGGCATGGTAACCGATTTCTCCTTTTTTCTCTTCGCAGTTATTTTGATTGGTTCGATAAGCCTTTACGAAAAATTGCTGCATTGGTTATTGCTGTACATTTCTACACCATTCCTATCAGCGTATTAATGATGGTGGGATGGTACAGTATTTTCAATAATGGTGTAGCCGATTGGAATAAAATATGGATGATAACACTGATTATTATGATCGCTGTGTTATTCATCGTTCATGTTTATGAAACAGTTTTTTTGGTTAAAGAAGCTGAGTCAGAAAAAGTGTTGAGGGCCCGGACTGAGAAAGCCCGGGCAGAAGCGGAACTCGCTGCACTTAAAAATCAGATCGACCCCCATTTTATTTTTAACTCTCTTAATACCCTTTCGCATCTGATAGAAGATGATCCAATAAAAGCACGGCAGTTTAATGATTATTTAGCAGATGTGTATCGTTATATACTTCAAAATAAATCCCGAGACTTAGTATTGGTAAGTGAAGAGATTTCTTTTCTGAATGACTATTTTTCTTTACTAAAAATTCGTTTCGACAAAGCCATAGAATTAATAATCAGCCTTTCACACGATGAAATGGAACATTATCTGATTCCCCCCATTTCGTTACAGGTGCTGGCAGAAAATGCAATCAAACATAATGATTTCAACGAAAATCAACCGTTGCTTATTGAAATTAAACTGGAGAAGGATGAACTGGTCGTCTATAACAATCTGAGAAAAAAAGGGCTGCGGAAAATTTCTTCAAAAATCGGCTTGCATAATCTGGACGAAAGATATAAACTTACAACAACTAAGTCGATCACCATAAAAGAAGAGGGCAAATATTTTATAGTTTATCTACCCATTCTTAAAATCGCATAAACCCTGCATTAATGAAAGTTTTGATAATAGAAGATGAGAAGCCTTCAGCAGAGAAGCTCCAGAAATCATTACAGAAAACGTCATGTAATCCTGAAGTGATTGCAGTTTTGAAGGATGTTGAGTCTTCCGTGCAATGGTTCAAAAAACATAATTGTCCTGACCTGGTATTTATGGATATTGAGCTTACTGATGGAAACTCTTTTACAATTTTTGAAAAGGCCGTTATTAGCTGTCCGGTGATTTTTACAACTGCCTATGATGATTACTGGCAAAAGGCATTTGAACATAACAGTATTGACTACCTGCTGAAGCCGGTACGGCAGGAAAAACTGGATGCAGCATTGGCTAAATACGATACCCTGAAAAAACATTTCAGTGACAATTTCCGACAGATGATAGATTTCCACCGCGAGCCTCATACAGGAGAATACAGAAAACGATTCCTGGTAAAAAGGGGTGCCGATTATATCAGTATCAAAACAGCTGATATCGCCTATTTCTATGCCACGCATAAGTTAATTTGTTTGGTGGAAGGGGGCGGTCAGAAATTCATTCTCGATCAATCACTGGCAGATATAGAAAAACAACTCGATCCATCGCTGTTTTATCGTGTGAACAGGAAATTCCTGGTGAATATGAATGCCATTAAAAAAATCCGGTCTTATGGAAAAAGTAAGCTGTTACTAGAAATTGAACCAGCGGTAAATGAAGAGGTATTAATTAGCCAGGAAAACGTTATGCCATTTAAAGAGTGGATTGGGAGTTAGAGAATGACGAACTTTGTGACTTTCTTCCACATTCGCGAAAATTTCTCAAAAAATCAAACATTTCAGCGCTAATCACTCTTATTTTTCCTCCCGTGAGAGATTTCTTAAAGAGATGTGATAATCCTGTTCAGTTAATTTTTTACTGTAAATTGCAGGCTGTTTAAAAATCATTATGGAATACAACAAAATAATCTCTGTTACCGGCCTTCCTGGCTTGTTTGAATTGGTTAGCAGCAAAAACGACGGCGCCATTGTTAAATCGCTTGATGACAACACTACAAAATTTGTTTCGAGCAGGGTTCATAATTTTTCTCATCTGGAAAGCATAGAAGTTTATACCACCGGCGACAATGTAAACCTTGCAGAGGTTTTTGAAGCGATGGGCTCTTCAACAGAAAAGCTCCCTGAAGAAAAAGATCAGACCGCCATCAAAAAATATTTTGAAAAAGTATTTCCGGAAATTGATTTCTCCAGAGTCTATAATAACGACATGAAGAAAATGATTCGTTGGTACAATATACTCAAAGCGAGTGGTGTGGAAATTAAGGTCCCTGTTGCAGAAGAGGAAGAAATAGAAGAAGAAGTGGAAGTTGTTGCAGAAGAAACAAGTGCTGCTGTTAAACCGAAAGCAAAAGCAAAAAAACCAGCTGCAGAAACTGAGGAAAAAACTGAAGAGGAACCCGCAAAAAAAGCGAAAGCCCCGGCAGCAGCAAAAAAGAAAAAAGCAGAATAACCAGCTCTTTTAATCATATACAACCCGCAACATATAATGCTTCCGGCATTTTATAATGCGGGTTCTTTTTATTAGATAATTTAACTGATTATGCAATACTCAGCAGATATAAAAAAAATTGAACGGCATTATTTACCAGTAGATTTTGTTGTTACAACATGGGAAGGATTGGAACCATTTTTTAAAGAATTATCCGAACGTCCACTCGCATCTGTACAGGATCTTGAAAAATGGCTGAAAGATATGAGCGAAGTGGAGGCCATTGTAAGCGAAGATGCATGCTGGCGGCAAATCAGAATGACCTGTGATACCGAAAACAAATCACTCGAAGCAGCTTTCAATTTCTTTTATATGGAAATTCAGCCTAAAATTCAACCTTATGCTGATATCCTTAACCGAAAGTTAGTAGACAGTCCATATAGAACATCCCTGGACCAACAGAAATATTTTACTTATCTCCGTTCAGTGAAAAAAAGCATTGATTTATTCAGAGAAGAAAATATTCCCCTTCAGGCTGAACTAAGCGTGTTGCAACAACAATATGGTTCTATATCCGGGAAAATGACAATTGAAGTGGAAGGAAGAGAATACACGCTGCAGCAGGCAGCAAAATTTCTTGAAAATCCTGATCGCGCATTACGGGAGTCGGTATATCATAAAATGTTTTCACGAAGGCTGCAGGATCAGGAAACATTGAATACACTTTTTGCAGGTCTTGTAAGCAGAAGAAACCAGGTGGCATTAAATGCTGGTTTTAGTAATTACAGGGATTACAAGTTTGCTGAAATGGGGCGGTTTGATTACACTCCGGCGGAATGTTTCCAGTTTCAGGATGCAGTGAGAGAAGCAGTGCTGCCACTTGTAAATGATATCTACAAAACACATCAGGCAAAACTTGACCTAGATACATTGCGCCCCTGGGATACTGAGGCAGAACCAGCAGGGATTGAACCGCTGAAGCCATTTAACGACGGCAATGAGTTGCTGCAAAAAACTATTGAATGTTTTAGTAAACTCGATCCTTTTTTTGCCGCTTGTCTGGAAAAAATGAATGAACTGAAACATCTTGATTTAACAAGCAGAAAAGGAAAAGCACCGGGAGGTTATAATATGCCATTGACAGAAAGTGGTGCGCCATTTATTTTTATGAATGCTGCAGGACAAATGTCTGATGTTACAACAATGGTGCATGAAGGCGGACATGCTGTACATTCATTTCTTGCGCACGGACTTGAACTGAGTGGATTTAAAGAATATCCAACTGAAATGGCAGAAGTGGCAAGTATGGCAATGGAATTATTCAGTATGGATTATTGGGATGTGTTTTTTGAAAATGCTGATGAACTCAAACGGGCTAAACGTCATCAATTGGAAAGAGTAATCACCATATTCCCGTGGATTGCAACAATTGATAAATTTCAACATTGGATATACGAAAATCCTTCGCACACAACAGACGAAAGAACAGCGGCGTGGATGCGCATCCAGGGCGAGTTTGCATCATCTTCGATTGATTATTCAGGTCTTGAAAAATACAGGGAAATCAATTGGCAGCGTCAACTGCATTTATTTGAAGTTCCATTTTATTACATAGAATATGGTATAGCGCAACTGGGTGCAATAGGTATGTGGAAACAATTCAAAGAGAATAAAGACAAAGCACTTAGTAATTATACTTATGCGTTGAGCCTTGGTGGTACACGCACATTACCGGAACTATACAATGCTGCCGGATTGTCGTTCGATTTCAAACCATCGACGATTAAAGAATTAATAACTTTCGTACGAAGTGAATTGGAGAAATTATAAAAATACCACGATTAGGGTATATCATTTTCTTGTAATAGTAGATCGGAGAGAATATATTTGTCTCAGAAATTTATCCACCGATATAAAATTGCTACTAATCAGAGCCTTAACTAAAGTCCCGTAGTTTCCACTTCGGGGCTTTCTTTTTAAAGTGAGAAGTTGGAAGTACGAAGTGCGAAGTAAACAGCCTGCATCGTTGTTAAAAACTTCTTTAAGAGATGTGATTTTCACTTGCATTCCATTGTTGCGGATTCGAAATTTGTGAAAAGTGAAGATGCAACCAATTAAAGACAGAACGAAGGCCTTTGCAATTAATGTTATAAAGCTGGTTCAATTACTTCCTTACAATCAAACCAATTCTATTCTTTGTAGACAGTTGGTGAGGTCGGCCACTTCTATAGGCGCGAATTACAGATCTGCTTTAAGAGGAAGAAGCAAGGCAGAATTCATTGCTAAGCTTGCAATCGCACAGGAAGAATCAGACGAAACCTGTTATTGGCTGGAACTACTATTAAGTATTGAACAAAATATCGAGTTAGAAAAAAGTCTGAAAGAAGCAGAGGAAATTACAGCTATCTTAACTGCAAGCTCTATCAAGGCGAAAGCAAACAGATAAAAAATTAGGTTTTAAAAAAGAGCGAATCTTACCGATTTTCAACTTCGCATTACGAAGATTTGTAACTGGCCTCCTTTAGAAGATATTCAACTAAAGCAAACGCAAACAGCTATCAATAAATAAATTCAAATTAACAGGATTTTGTATTCACTTCTTACTTCGCATTTCGAACCTCGTACTTCATTTGCATTTTACGCAGGCTCCATTCACCACCATACTGATCTGCGAAGCACGATATCCCTGGGGTAATTGAATGGCTGGAACATGAATTTCATCTATACAGGTTGTTGTACCACAGTGATCGCAAATGAAGTGAACATGGTTGTCGTGATGATGACCCTCGGCGCATTCATCTTTACATAATGCGTATTTGATGGAATTGTCTGTTGTTGGAATAGTATGAATAATTCCTTTTTCCATAAATGTATGGAGTGTACGGTATACCGTTACCCTGTCAAATTTATCGCCGGTACGTGACTCAATATCATGATGTGCCAATGCATTCCCGGCCTGTATAAATATTTCAAGTATAATTCTCCGGCTATCGGTAATACTCAGTTGGCTTTTTCGAAGCAATCTGATTATCTGATCATCAACTGTTGCGGTTTTCATTTTCACTCCTGTTATTCCTCCAATAATGTATAAATGTCATTTTTCATTGTCTTGATTTCATCCTGTTTCAATCCGTCGTAAATTCCTCTCACCCTTCCTGTTTTATCTATTAAAGCAAAAAACTGTGTATGTAAAAATTGTTCTGTAATATTTTTAGTGCTATTGTCCGGATCATCTAATAAATAACTCTCCCTTGCGGTGCGATAAAGACTTTCTTTTGTTCCAGTAAGAAACCACCAGTTTTCAACTGATGCCCCTAAGCTTTCTGCATGCTGCTTCAACTGCGCCACCGAATCCGTCTCCGGATCCACAGTATGCGATAAAATCAGGAAGTTTTTTTCTGTTTTTAGTTCAGCATAAACCGCCTGCATATTACGATTCATCTTCGGACAAATTCCTTTACATGTTGTAAAAAAGAATTCAGCCACATACACTTTGCCATTCACATCCTTTTCTGTGATTTCTCTTCCGTCCTGTTTCATAAAAGTGAACGGATGAACAGTATTGAGTACCGGCAATTTCACTTTGCCAAAATCAGTCGTAGCCATTAACACTAAATAGAACGATAACAACAACACTCCAAAAAACACGAGTAAAAATATCGACCGCTTCTTCATATTAATTTCTCCTGCTGTAAAATTACAATCATGCTTCCACTAAATCTACTAATCATCAAATATTTGCAACTTTGTTGCAAATGATCTAATTTTGTCAGCTCAAGTTGAAGCATGATTCGAATCAATTATGACGTATTAGGGATTTCCGTTTCACTGGCCTGCGCGATTCATTGCGCAATTCTTCCTCTGGTGTTAACCAGTCTGCCCGTATTAGGCACTAATATTATCAATCATACCGGTTTCGAACTCTCTATGATTGCAGTCTCCGCTGTAATTGGCCTGATTTCCCTATGGCATGGATATAACAAACATCATCACCGCATCCAGCCCGCATTGCTTTTCGTGGCAGGAATACTACTACTTGCTTCAAAACAACTGTTTTCCATCAAAGAAATATACATCCTCATCCCTGCAGTAATAATTATCATCTGGGCACACTGGCTGAATTACAGGTTATGCAGAAAAGTTGACCAATGCCACACCAATGATTGTAATCACGCGCAAACGACGAAACATAAGGATTACAACACTCAGGAATTGGAAAAATTAAACTTCTGAATATTCAGCTTTTTAATAATATGATTTCCCAGATTTCTTCCCTGTGATCTTCCATTAACTATCGCAGAACGAAAATGTATACCGCCATACAATCTGCTGATACAAGCCTCCTCCGAAGCTTTAATGAATGAAGGAAAACTTCTTTGTATACCGATATATGGCAATTCATAGTCATCAGTAAAAGCAAAATTGTCGCCGTACAACTGCGTCAGCACTGTAGCGATAGAAGAGGAGACAACGCTATGTCCGCTGGTATACTCAGGAAAAGGCGGCGTTTGCAAAAAGGGTTGCCAGTTTTTATCCAGAAATTCATTGATCGCTGTAATCGGACGGATGTATTCACTTCTGAATTTTTCATCCCAGCAGGAAATAAATGATTCATACATGGTAACCGCAACCAATGCATATGAAAATGCAGATTGCAAAAGATCAGTATTTGCTTTAATAGAGGCGATAGCAGTAATATTCATCCAGTGTCCTCCAGGACTTGGCTTTTTATTTGCAAACATCATATGACCCACATGAGTGACAGCAGCAGCATTATCATCCCAAAATCTTGCAATAGTTTTTTGCTCTTCTGTAAGTGCCGCGGCGGTGTCCACCACTTCTTTCATTTCTTTAAAAAACTGACTGTTTTTGTTCAGATCATATGGTGGTGGTGGCACTGGTTTAAATTGGGCAGCAGAATCCATTACCAACGGCAGCATTTTTGTCCAGAATGGTTCAATGGCGTCAAGGTAATCAGGAGAAGTATTTTTCCATTTACCCGTTAAAATACTTGGCGTATATCTTGACATTCCCCTGGTTTCTTTATAATGGTCTGTACTGGCTCTTCTCCATATAGCATTAGCTACTGAATCGCCAAAGGCTATTGAATTATTATAGGTTTCTTCATCAATCCCTTTTGCCTTCATCTCCTTTAATAATGCCTCCAATGTTATCCGTGAAGAATCTTTCGTAAACGTTAGCCTGCTGGTCACTTCAAACAGTGCTTTTATCCCGGCTACCGCGAACTGGTACTTTTTACCTGACACAGGTTGTGGAAGGTCTTCAAATCCATTGAGCCTCGCAGCAAGTGAAGGATAAGAGGTATCCGTCCAGCGGATTGATTCATAAGCTGCCAAAGAAGCATAGCTAAAAATACGGCTTGAAACAGGTGGCGAAAATATTTCATAGATGACTACGTCATTCAATCGTTTAATCCCCTTATGCAGAAATTCCGGATTATTAATTTCCTTGTCATTGACTTCAATAGTTTTCTCTTCGCATGAAAAAAGAAAACATATTGAAAAAATTACAGTAAAACGGATCAGCACACGATTCATATGGATCAGTTGATTTTAAGGATGGTCTTTTTTTGATTTCGGTCCAAGTAGTTGACAGTAGTCACCTTATCACTGATGAAAATATTGTTCGAACTCTGAGAGAGTAAGCTGCTTCCGGAATAAAGTTCAACTTTTCTCTTTTTCCCACTGGCAAATTCCATCTCAAGGCTGATTGCATTTGACAATGGAAGTACAGATTTTAATGGCACAGCAAGACGGAAAAATTTTAGCTGCCCTTTGTTTTGAGACGCAGCCACCACATAACCACCATCGGCACTTTTTATTCTCACTAAGGCCTTGCCATCACCAGGTATGAAGATCCCGCTCCTGTTCATCTCCTGCGATTTAAAACCTCCCATCCCATCGCCAAGCAATAATAATCCATTCATTGCATCGTACCTGCCCACAGATACTTCGGTTCCGAAATCGTTCGAATTTAAAAGTATATCCAGATTTTCATCCTGATTAAAATCATCCACGATCATGGCATTCACAGGCGCGAATTGCGCTGCTGCAGGCAGCGGCTGCATCTGAAATTTCCCACCTCCCATGTTTATGATAACCATGGATTGAAACTGATTGCACTTTAAAATCAACGCACCATTTTTCTCCTGCTCCGTTAATACCTTATCCATAGTCGCAATGGCAAATGGTTGGTAAGAAGGAAATTTTTGACGGAAGGAAATCATTTGTTTCACCAAATCATCGCGTGTTTGAGCAGGATACTCTTTGCGGGTACCATTGGCAACATCTGGAATAAAAACTGATGGAATTGCATCATAGCTACCATTATTATCAAAGTCTTTTGCATAAATCCTCACAGGATATTCATCAGAACCTTTGTAAAAAGAGTTCAAACCCAGGTTACCCACTACATAATCAATGTCACCATCATTATCAATATCGCCTCCGGCAATACTATTCCACCATCCCAGTTGACTATCAATTCCAGAGACATCATTGACATTTTCAAAAGTCCCTTTATCATTCTTTAAGAATGTTACAGGCATCCACTCACCAGCCAGAATTAAATCAGTCCAGCCATCATTATCAAAATCACTCCAGATTGCATCACACACCAGGCCTATATCTTTCAATGCAGGTGCCACAGTAGATGTGATATCTGTAAATTTTATAGTGCCGGGCTTAGAATCGTTTCTATATATAAAACTGGATACCGGCTTAGGATAAGATCCCGGCAAAACTCTTCCACCTAAGAAAAGATCAAGATCGCCATCGTGATCAAAGTCTGTTGCTTTTACGCAGCTCTTGCTGGTATAGTTTATTGGTAAACCAGAAGTATCAGCAGTAAAATTACCCCTCCCATCATTGGTCCAGAACTGGTCACGATGGTCAGGCGTATTGGGTAAACTCTCGTAAGTTCCGCTTGCGCAATAAAGGTCCAGGTCACCATCTGCATCTGCATCAAACAAAAGGATACCCATGTCTTCTGTAGATTTTAATAGCGCCTGCCCATCATCAAATAATTTTTTCTGCGAAAACCTTCCGTCACCCTGTTGAAAAAAAAGTAAAGTGCTGTTATTTCTTGCACCTCCAACTACCAAATCATCCAGACCATCTCCGTTAACGTCGCCAACTGCCAGCGCAGGGCCATACTGTGATAACTTATGAGGAAGTAGCTTTTGAATATTAAAGTCAACAAAATCTTTTTCAATATGCTTAAAGTCTATTCCTGTTGCAGCGGTATATTCAGAAAATATCGGTGTGGATTTTTCAGCATTACGTAGCCAGTTATAAGATCCATCAGCATTTTTTATATCACATTCAATCAGCGAGTTCACTTTTGTATTTCGAATAATTTGCTTTTTACCACCAGGCCATTTTATCACCAGTGAATCAATGACAGGTATAGCATTCAATCCAAAATGAAGAACCGGGTCAACACTTGAAAGGTATCCACGATAAGGTGAATGCTCAACAACCTGCTTACTGCCGTTGTTATACCAAACTTCCACCCATGCACCTAATCCATTTTTATTCAGCGTGTCTCCCTTTAGTTTCACACGTAAAAAGTTCGTTGTTGCTTTTTCGGTGCTGTTAATTCTATTTTCGAATAAAAGCGCGGGGTCGTTGATATTATTGGTTACATAATCAAGGTCACCGTCATTATCAAGATCAACATAGATTGCACCATTAGTAAATGATGGAAAGGTTAATCCCCAATCTTTCGAAACATTTTGAAAACTTAAATTACCTGTATTGCGAAAACCGTAATTGCTGATTTTTACTGCAGGTATCTGTTCGAGTAACTGTGTTTTTGATGCAATCAGATAGGCTTCATTTCTGTAGGCAATAAAATCATGATCCGTAACATCACGTGGAAATCCATTGGTAATGATAATATCCCTGAGTCCGTCATTATCAAAGTCAGCCACTGAAGGTGTCCAGCTCCAGTCAGTTTCGGCAATTCCGGCATAATACCCCAGTTCAGCAAATACAGGCGATACCGATGAATCTTTTTGTTGAACCCCCCAACCCTGATTGACCTGGAGGGAATTTCTAACATACTGATAATGGTAATTGAAATATTCTATATTCTGATAGGTTTGATAACTGTTTGGGTTCATCATCATCTTTTTCCTGAAATTATCTTCAGGATTCATATCCAGTTCTATAAGATCTGATAAACCATCATTATTGATATCAACGATATCATTCCCCATCGCATTGGCTGAACCGTGTTTGAAATATTCAAACACTTTATTTGTAAATGTGCCGTCATGATTGTTGATGTAAAGTACGTTCCCCGATAGGTAGTCATTGCTGATATAAATATCCTTCCACCCGTCCAGATTGATATCACAGATATTAACCGCATGGGAATAACCCTCCCATAATATGCCAGCTTCCCGCGACACATCAGTGAAGAAAGGATGGCCGAGACTATCACTTCCATTATTGCGATAAAGTTTGTCAGTACTTGGATGAGACCCGTCATTAATGATTGCACGAAAGCGATTGGGATAATCATTTTCAACAATGGCGTTATTCGCTATAAAGAGATCGAGGTCACCATCATTATCATAATCAAAAAATGCCGACATGGTTGAGTGACTGGTATCAGCTATGCCATATTCATGAGCCATTTCTTTAAATACTGGTCTTCCTTTTTCATTATTGCCTGTATTAACATACAAAAGATTCCGTCGTTCCTCTGCATTTCTCTTTATCGTTGTGGAAACATAAATATCAAGTCTGCCATCATTATTAATATCAATTACTGATACTCCTCTCGACCATCTGCCATTTCCATCCACGCCTGCTGAGCCGGTAATATCTTCGAATTTAAATTTCCCTTTATTGAGGTATAATTTATTGGCTACCAGATTACCTGTAAAATAGAGATCCTGCAGCCCATCGTTGTTAAAATCACCTGCCGCAACACCACCGCCATTATAAACATTTTCAAGGTCGATTACATTGATTGAATCATTTTCAAAGATTTCATTATTGAAAGTTATACCGGAATCTGCGGGATTAATTTTCCTGAATAACCCTTTATCCTGCTTGCATGAGAGTAAAAGGAATGAAAGTATCGATACACAAAAAAAATATTTCAACTGCGAAAAGTGTTTCATATTCTGCTAAAGAATGAGGCTGGCAAGTTAAATAAAAAAGAGGCAGAGGGATTAGCTCTGCCTCTTTGGCTTAAATATTAATAATCAATTTTTAGTACCCAGGATTTTGTTTCAATCTTGGAGTACCACCAGTGCTACTTCTGTCAATTACACTTTGCGGCAAAGGGAAGTACTCATTCTTATTTGCCGTAAAATCAGCATTGATCAGGTAGTTCCGTTTATTATTAATTCCTGGAATAGTTTTACCACTTACGTAGTCAAGAAATGCATTTAGCGTCTGAGCTGCAGTTCCCCATCTCACGAGGTCAAAGAACCGGTGTCCTTCCATGCCTAATTCAATTCGTCTCTCGTGACGAACAGCTTTCTGCGCAGTCGTTTTGTCGGTCCATGGAGTGGTATACAGACCTACTTTGTAATTGGCAGCAGGAACTGCTCCATCCATTACAAATCCAGCGGGATTGGCAGCCCTTGCCCTTACTTCATTAACCAGCTGCCTTGCTTTTTCCAGACTTCCCACTTCAACTTCTGTTTCTGCCAGCCAGAGGATCACGTCAGCAAAACGGATCAGTGTATAATTATTTGCTGTGATACCACTAGTCCAGAAATTCACATCGGTTTTTATTTTCTCCTGGGATTTATAGTAAGTATTTTTTATAGGTGAATATGGTCCTGCATAAGCCTGGTCGCGGATCCAGCTTGCCCCTGGATGTTTCCCCCAGTCAAGATATGGAACACCTCTACGGCCCACAGTCCAGTCGAGCCTTGCATCCAATGACACAGTAGAAGGAATAAAAGGACTACCAGAAGAAATATTTTGGTCATTCTTTACCTCTGTCGCATTGTAATTATCAGGATCAGGTAAACCAGTTGTCGCATTGACCTGGAAAGCGTTTACGAGATCCTGAGAAGGTTGGTAAAACCCGCAACAAGTTCCAGGTCCACCGGTATAAGGAAAATTAAGCACTTCACCCCAACCACCATTATCTGCACCTGACCCATCATTAACAGAGTATTGTACGGCAAATACAGATTCTGTACTATTTTTTGTATCTGCGTTGAAATTATCGGCATATTTTGCCAGCAATGCATATTTCTGCCCTTGCGCATTTTTACCATTGGTATATACCGCATCAAGTACCGCTTTTGCTTCGGCATATTTTTTCTGGAACATCAATGCTTTAGCATACATGGCGCCTGCCGCCCATTTATTTACGCGCCCTTTTGCATTCATTATCTCCGGAAGATTATCATAAGCAAATTTTAAATCCTCTTCAATTTTCGGCCATATATCTTCAGTATTTGGTGCATTATAATCTTTTGTCGTATCACTGATAAAAGGAACGTTATTCCACATTTTCTTGGCCTCAAAATGATAGTGACCACGTAAAAATCTGGCCTCACCGGTAATTCTCTTTATCTCATCAGCAGAAAGATCCGTGGCTTTAGCCATTACGACGAGTACACTGTTTGATCTGGCTATGCCTTCATAAACCAACCGCCATTTCACATCGAAATAACCATTAGTGGACGTGGGAGTCCAGGCCTCGATAGAATTGAGCTCAGGCTGGTCACCAGCATCTGATCCTTTATGTGCATCTCCCCCGCTAATACCACCATAAACCCAGTTGGTTCCAGAAGCCTGCCAACCACCTAAGAATATTCCTCCACCATTGATAAATCCATCCAACACTGAATAGGCTCCAATCAACAATGCGTTAACACCTTTTTTGTTGGCGAGTGTGTTTTCATCCAGAGAACCATAAGGCTGCTTATCGAGAAAGCTCTTGCTGCAGGAGTACGCAATTGCTCCTATTACTGCAAGAATAAAGATTGCTTTTAAGAACTTTTTCATGTAACGTTAATTAATGTGTTTAATTAGAAATTCAGATTAACACCGATCAGCAATTGTTTGATAGCAGGATATACACCTTCATCCACACCAAGATCTGAATCACCACCAACGGTTTCTGGATCCAATCCTGAGTATTTCGTAATTGTGAATAGATTGGTTGCCTGAAAATATATTCTCAAACGGTCTATCTTATACTTGCTCAACAAACTTGAAGGTAAAGAATACCCAATCATTAAATTTTTCATCCGGAGATATGAGGAATTTTCCAGATAATATGAATTTACGACAGTATTATTACTGAAATTGGAAACATTCTCCGCAATAGGAACATTTGTATTGGTGCGGGTAGGTGTCCATGATTCATATAAAGAGGCCTTACTCTTTGCATTCTGGAAAGATGGGAAGAAATCGGTCCACCATTTGACATAGTTCATAGATTCCTTTCCCTGTGCTCCGTAAAAAAACATACCAACATCAAATCCCTTCCAGCTGGCTGATAGATTCAATCCGTAAGTGAAATCTGCATGTGGGTTACCAAGATGCATTCGATCATTAATATTTATGGTATCATTACCATCAATATCTGCATATTTGAACCTGCCTGGCCCGGCACCATCCTGAAGAGGTGATTTTGCAACGTCAGCTGCATCTTGAAATAGCCGTTCTACTTTATAGCCGAAAAAGGATGAAATCGGGTTTCCAACTTCATTTCTAATGAACTCTCCAATTCTAGATCCTCTTGCAGCAAAAAAATCGAATCCTTCAGCAATCCCTGTTATTTGATTATTAAACGTGGTAAAAGTCAAAGTTGCATCAAAATTAATTCCGTTTGCTCCACCAAATTTACTGTGCTGGGTAACCAAAAGATCAATACCGGTATTTTTCATACTACCAATATTAATGTATGCTGGAGCGGAGCCGGTACCGGCCCCCTGAGTGGAATATCCGGGAACATTATAAAGTAGATTATCTGTTTTTCTTTGATAAACATCAAAAACAACCTCTGTTTTCCCATTAAAAAAAGTACCATCAA
Source organism: Chitinophagales bacterium (assembly GCA_031425315.1). GTDB lineage: Bacteria > Bacteroidota > Bacteroidia > Chitinophagales > Chitinophagaceae > Pollutibacter. The sequence goes on along the minus strand of JANPJC010000278.1, from coordinate 59,380 downwards.
ACCCAATATTCTGGGTAATATTACTTTCCCACTTTGCGTTAGCATTACCAAGAAATGAAAGCTGAAATCCCTGAGAAGCTGAGTTGCTTGCGCCATTGATATCATAATTAGAACTACCTGGACCCGCTCTGAACTGGGTATAGGCATTAGCCGGATCAATTTTCTGTTGACCTAAACTTCCATAACTCGCCCTGATTTTCAGATCAGTGATCCATTTGATATCCCTCATAAATCCTTCCTGAGAAATTCTCCATCCGATTGAACCGGCAGGAAAGATGCCCGCAGGTTGCGCAGGTCCAAAACGGGAAGAAGCATCCCTCCTTATCGCAAATCCTGCAAGGAATTTATCATTAAAAGAATAATCAACCTTTCCAAACAGGGAATAAAGCGTTACTGGCACATATGGTGATCCATTAGCCTGCTGCCCAGCAGCACCACCTGAACTAAGCGATCTGAAAGATAAATCTTCAATAAAATAGGAAGCTCTGGTTCCGGAAACATTTCGGCCCCAATCACTTACCGCTTCTGTACCTATTAAAGCAGTTACATCATGCAAATTTTTAAATGTGTTCTTATACAGTAATGTATTCGTCCAGGTCCATGAGCGGAATCTGCTGAAATTCTCCGTATAGCTGTTGGTGGAGTTATTTTCCGCACGCTCGTAGGTCTTAGCATTGAAGCTATAATTATTATTAAAATTCATCGTACCACCAAAACTTGTTCTCGCAACGAAATGTTTGAAAAGGTCAACCTCAGCGTAAAGGTTACCGAAGATGTTCAGATTCTGTTCATTATTATTTTGCCGGCGGCTCAAGTCCGCATATGGATTTGGTCCATTACCAAGATTAGGCGCTCTGGCACCAGCAAAATTACCCTTAATATCAAATACCGGTATAATGGGCTGAGCCAGGTAAGAGCCAGTTAGAGAAGTACCTTCGCTATTGTTACCAATGCTGCTATTACCGCCTGATGTGTTCCCATCACTATTGTATAGCTGAAGATTTTCGCCAATTCGGATAAACTTCTTAATGTTATACTCGGTATTCGCCCTGAATGTGTATCGTTTATAGTTAGTGAATTTGAAAATCGCTGGCTGATCATAATAATCAAAACTCATCAGATACCTGCTTCTGTCTGCTCCTCCAGATACGGTAAGGTTGTGGTTCATGATCCTCGCATTCTGAGTAATTTCCTTGAACCAGTCAGTGCCTGTTTTATTAGCCTTCATAATCAGGTACGATCCGTTGATATTGTCCAGGTCAAGATTATATAGATCTGGATTTGTAGCCGGATTACCTTCCATCAAACCGGACTGTGTTCCAGCTAATATATAGTCCGGAATTCTAGGAGTTGCGCCTGTACCATATTGTGCTGAGGGAGGAGTTTGTCCTGCATTCTTATAAGCAAGGAAAAATAAATCTGCCATTTCCTGTGTATTGAGCAAATCATAACCCTTACCAGGATTCTGGTTGCCGTAATACATGTTATAGCTCACCTTTACAGACCCTGGTCTACCTTTTTTAGTAGTTACAATCAATACGCCTGCAGATGCTCGCGCACCATATATAGAAGAAGCTGCAGCGTCTTTCAAAACCTGCATTGATTCGATATCATTCGGGTTGATTCCTCCTAATCCATCTGCCGGTACCCCATCTATAATGTACAAAGGACTATTCTGACCAAAACTACCAAATGAGCCAAAACCCCTAATTCGCACCTGAGCACCCGCACCAGGCCGGTTATCCGCTACAACTGTAACCCCAGAAGCCCTGCCCTGAAGCTGGGTTTCCGCATTTGCCGCAGGAATCGATTTCAAGTCAGCTGCATTTACCACCGCCACGGAGCCGGTGATATCTTTTTTAGCTTGTGAAGTGTAACCCGTAACTACCACCTCTGTCAAACTGTTAGTTCTTTCGCCCAGGGTAATGTTTAAAGGGCCGGTGCCGGATGCACTGACCTCAATGGTGTTTAGCCCAACAAAAGAAACTACTAATGTGCTACGCTCACTTGGCACAATCAGACTGAATGAACCGTCTGCATCAGTGGAAGTAGCGACGTTACTGTTTTTAACTGCAATAGTAGCACCCGAGATAGGGTTTTTGTCTGCTCCGACTACCTTACCGGTAACCGTTTTCTGTGCATTGGCTGCAAATGTCAGCAGCATGGAAAAAATCAACATTGGGAATGCCTTCCCAATACCTTTGAGGAGTTTTTGTTTCATACGACAACACAGTTAAGAGTTGGTTAATTTGTTTAAAAGGGCCCTTGTTTTGCCCGTCAAAGTGTTAAAAATACGTGAATAACATTAACGTTTTAAAATTTCTTCAACTTTTTTCAAAATATTTCTTCAAAAAAACAGTAAATCGCGTAGAATTTAACTAATGTGTAAGATTCACACGAATATTATTTTTTTGTTAAAATGGCTCAACAGCTATAAAATTAGACAAACGGTTGTTTTAAAACGCTGCTTAAACGTTATTTAAACCAGATTTTGGGGTAGAATTGAGATTTTTCAATTATGCCTGCTCATTTTTTGTCAAGATTTCTAATATAATGGCCTGCCTGACATTACTATTTCGATATCGCTAAGCCATGACGAACCCTTTAGTTTTTGTAGGAATTCACCTTTGACCCATTCACACATTCTCAATACCGAATAATGATACCCGATATGAATTAGCATCCATTAGATCTTGAGTTTGATATGGACCCGGGAAAGTAAACCTGTAAAGTAAATGATCAAATATGCAAATACCAGCGATTTTAAAATTCCTACCACACCCGTTAATAAGAAATCTGGCAAGGTTATTCCACTTAACACCGCCAGAGAATATATGATATAAGGTAACAGGTAGCAGGTTAGTGTGTGAGTACCTGCAATTTTTATTGGATCAAACCAATGCCGCTTACCTTTTACGTCTGCAATGAAAAATATCAAGGCATACAGGATATAGGCAATTCCGGAACAGATAAATATCCACGGAGGAGTTGCCTTTATTTTAGATATAACGAAATAGTTGTTCAAATACAGTCCAATCAGGATTAGTCCGGCTCCTATGCAACTTATCAGTAATATTCTCTTTTGAGGCTTTATGGTTATTTTAATGAGTAAGGTAACCATTATACCAATCATGGTAAATGCGTGAAAGGCTCCATCTCCCAATATCAGAGAGGGTCCCCAGAAAGCCGGTAGAATTTCCGACAGCCAACCTGCATTTGATAAAATATTTACGATCAGAAAGAAAACGGATGCCCCTGCAAGTAATGCCGGTTTTTGCCGGAAAAGGACATACAGAATTGCGCAAGTTCCATATGCCCATCCTATGAGACCCAATATTCCCCACCATTGTGGCGATATTATGGTATTACCTCCGGCGCCGTCATCACCGCGATACTTGAAAGCAAGGATTGACAGTATTAGAATTCCCAGCATTTGTAATCCCACAAAAAAATATCTTTTGAAATCTTTTGACCGGGGGTAAATATTCCATACAAGAAAGAACCCTGTCACCATCAACAGCTGATACCATTGCCGGCTCAATCCCGTTCCAGCTGCACTGTAGTTGTCAAGATTTACAAGCAAAACGCCCATCACCAAAAGAGAGATACTACGGATGATAATATGCCATATCATCTTCATTTTTCCATCGCCTGCAGCAATCCGATTTTCGATGGCATATGGAATTGACATTCCCACAATCACCAGGAAACATGGAAATACTATGTCCGCAAGTCCCATATAATCTTCTTCAGCAGATGCATGTTCGAGCCATTTGGGAATGCCTTTTAAACTCCACAAATCATTCACGAAAATCATGAGCAACATGGTAACGGCTCTGAATATGTCGATTGAAATTTCTCTTTCCCCGGGACGTTTTGACATTTTGCTTTCTTATTTTCCGAAAATTAGATTAGTCGTATCAGTTAGCTGCAGCAATTTTATTAATCTCTTCAAACATTGCCTTAAAACAGGAAGCGGAGGTATTATTAACAGGCTGCTTGCCTTTTTCTTTATCAAATTCATCCATGAACGATTCTGCACCCGACCAAACTGTTTGCATCATGCCGTTGAATTTCGGCTTCATTACCCCTGTTGCACTTTTTCTAAAACGAAATATATCATTCGTTTGCTCAACGGCAATCCCGGGATTCCTCCACGGACAGGTAATCACATTAAATCCTTTCATTGCAAAATATACAGCCGTTTGATCGGGCCTTTCATAATGCCAGTCGCAAATCACCACATCTTTTGAAATCATATCCACAGCACGGTGGGTATTATTGAAACTCGCTTCCCACATGCCAATACCAGTTGTTTTGCCATCAATAAGTCTATCGCCCCATATCCATAATTTTCTGCCAGACGAAGCAAGGTGCTGCTGGATCTTGTTTACTTCCCCCGCAAAGAGTTCGGCCTTATCACGCCCGCCACAACGTGGACACTTGTCATCTCCGATATAAAACACTTCATCCATTCCGGCATGAAAGGCATCAGTTTCAAATACTTCGCAAATTTCATCTATCAACGCGAATACAATTTTGTGTAAACCCGGGTGTAATGGACAGTAGCTCTTACAATACAATCCATCTGCATTAGGCCATACATATTTTTCAGGCATTTTTACATGAGGCGTTTCATCGAATTCAGGATATACTTTTAATAGGTTTTCAATTTGCCCGGCCCATGATTGGTGACCAAGGAGATTAATTTGAGGGATCAGTCTGATACTATTTTTCTTCGCCACTTTAACAAGCTGCTTAACATCCTCTTTCGACAGCGCATTGCTATCACGCAATTCAGGATGAGATTCAAATTGGTAATTCCAATCAATTCTTAAAATCAATGTATTCACTTTTCTTGGTGCCAATTCCTGATCGATAAACTGAACAAATCTGTTCAATTGTGCCTTCTGAGGTGCGGCGATGCAAAAACCCCGTACCGGAAGAATACTGTCGAGTTGATTTTGCGCATAAGTATTAATTGATGAAAATATTATCAATGCAATGCAGGTAAAACGCAAGCTTCTCATAAATAATCAGTTTATAAAAGTGTTGGTATGAATAATATTTCAAAGAAGAATAATAGCAATATACTACATGCAAAGTTGACTGTTTCAATGCAAAAGCATTTGCCTTCATTCTCTACCAGCGGAAATTATTTCTTGTTAAATACAAATGCCGGCTAAAACATATATACTTTATCATTTGGCTTCTCAGCAGTGGAGTATTGATAATCTCTTCTTTCTCTAATAAATTGCAGAGTTAAACGATGTTTGTTAAATGCTATCATCTGAAAAGATCTGGTTTTCTAATCTTTAATTTCTCTGTAATAATCAGCATCTATGCGTCCATAAGCGCAATATCTGTTCGCCTTAGATTATGTGTTTTAAGCGTTTTTTTACAAATTAATGAACACAATTATATCCTGCACATAAAGTCTCTGTCGATTATTCCTTCGGGAGCAATTTTAAAAAAATGTTATTCGATCGCTGCATTGTTGAAAACATAGTTATAATTTCAGAAGCTATAATTTCCCAAAACAATCAACACTTGTCTATGATCTCCCGCAGAAAACTCATTAAAAATTTCACTGCTCTATCCGCAGGTTCGCTTCTCCTCAATAATGCATCAGCAAACTGGTTCAAACCGTCTAAGAAAGTTGGTATTCAGCTATATACCCTCCGGAATGAAATGGGCAAAGCTCCTCTGGACACCTTAAAAGAAGTGGCTGCACTGGGATTTCAGGAAGTTGAAAACTTTGGCTACAACGGAAAGTTCTTTGGAATGGATGCCAAAACCTATAGAGCGACGCTCGCGGATATGGGCATGTCGGCAGTTAGTGGACACTACATGTATGGAGGAGCAATGAAAAGTCCCGGCACCATTTTAAATGGATGGGAGCAGGCTGTGGCAGATGCTAAAGAACTCGGACAGAAATATATGGTGCTGGCATTTTTACTTCCCAATGAAAGAAAATCGCTTGACGATTATAAAAAAATTGCCGCTGAAATCAACAAAGCCGGAGAAATCTGTAAAAAGGCTGGTATTCAGTTCTGCTACCATAACCATGATTTTGAATTCCAGGCTATCGAGAACACATTACCCTTTGATATCCTTATGGATGAAACCAGCAAGGATTTAGTTAAAGCAGAAATGGACCTTTACTGGATTCAAAAAGCTGGTTACAATCCCGTAGAATTATTCAGTAAATACCAGGGCAGGGTTGTTTTGTGGCATGTAAAGGATATGGATAAAACTGAGAAAAAGTTTTTTACTGAAGTAGGTAATGGCGTAATTGATTTTGCATCCATCTTTAAGAACGCAAAAAAATCCGGAATGGAACATTTTTTTGTTGAACAGGATGTGTGCCCGGGCAAACCCATCGATAGTGTAACACAAAGCATCGCTTATATCAAAAAGAATCTTGTTGGCTTATTATGATTGAGATCAGGAAAATTTTGTTCCGTGTGCTGTAATATTACCCTACTTAAAACCCGTTACAATGAAATTCCTGAATATATTTTTCGTCATTATTTTTTTAATATCTGCCGGCCTTCAGTACAATGACCCTGACCCTTATATATGGATACCGCTGTATTTGTATGCGGCATTTTTATGCTGGCAGGTTGTAAAAGGCAAATACCTTCCTAAAGCATATTTGGTGGGAATGCTTGTTTACATTGCTTATGCAGCCTACCTTTTTTTCGACAAAGACGGAGTGATTTCCTGGGCGAAAGATCATAATGCTGAGAATCTGGTGGAAACGATGAAGGCATCCAAACCATGGATTGAAGAAACCAGGGAATTCGGAGGATTAATAATAATGTTTATTGCCCTTCTGATCAACTACGTGGCTGCAAAGAAAAAATTAATTGCTGTTTCTTAAAAAAATTCCTTCTATAAAAATTAAACGCCGTCTGGCCAAAGGCTAGACGGCGTTTAACTATACTGATTAATCTTATTTTCCTGCTATCAACCTGAGCGATGACAACGCGAGAATTCCTGTTTCCGATGGATCTTCTTTTCTAACTTTCACCACTAATTTTTGAATGCCGTCCAATGACGCAGTTAACGTTGTAGTGAGTTTATTTATCCCTCTCTTGCCACCAGCAGGAACTTTTACTTCTCCCACTTTGCTGCCATCCGGACCACCGGTTAAAAACTCCACCACGTAACCCGCTTTTAATGGATCGCGCAGGCTATATGCAATTTCAATTTGTTTTACATATTTCATATTGAGACTGTCAAAAGCAAACCATGCATTATCTGCATTGGCGATAGCATACTTATTGCCCCCAAAATCAGCAAATGTCATTTTATCTGCTTCATCCCTTTCAGCCACACTCAAAACAGGACTTCTTAAAGTGATATAATTTGTGCCTGTAAGCGGCGTAATTCCTGCACCGCCCTTGTCGGTATAAGAGGCGCTGATCTGCATATATTTGCCACCTTCAACATCTTTCGTTTCAGCGGTTACTTTGCCTGCAGGAGGTAATGTTGCCAATTTTCCTGATTGAGAAAGTGAAAGAATCCAGTCGACAATTTTATTGGCATCGCCTTCCTTCAAATCAGGATGTGCTGCCATAGCCGTTTCACCCCAAACACCGCCCCCGCCTGAAATAATTTTCTTTGAGAGATATGCTTTTGCATCAGCTTGTTTTGCATACTTCTCAGCGACTGCTGTATAGGAAGGACCGATAGACTTTTCAGCCTCTTTATGGCAGGTTTTACAATCAAGCGAAAGCATAAGGTTTTTGCCTTCAATTACACCACTCATAACCTGATGGCCCACAACCTGTGCTTTATCTGTTCCGCTGATGTAATCAACTTTTACAAAAATCGCTGCCGGGTCTATTCCACTGGTTGAACTTGAGCCATCCTCTTTATCGGTTACACTAACCCGGTAGTCGACGGGAATGCCGGGGAAATAAAATGCCGGAGCGTTATCGAGTATTACACTCACCTGTGGTGTTTCATTTCCTGCATAAATAGCCACGGTTTCACTTTTAGTTGTTAGTTCCTTATCATCTTTCACTTCCAAATACACATCATTGCTTCCTGCACTGGTGAATGTAAACTCTGCTTCAGGTGTTTTTGTTTCCTTTGTTTCTTTACCAAAATGCCATACATAAGTAAGCGGATCATTGTCAGGATCCTTAGTTCCGGCGGCAGAAGCTTTTACTGTGAAAGGCAGAGAACCGGTAAGTTTTTCAACTGCTAGTTTAACTTTGGGAGCTCTGTTTCCACTGTTATAGTCAATCCGCGATAGTGCTGCATCCGGATTTTTAGCAAACCATCCGCTGCCATATTCCAAAACATATATTCGTCCATCCGGTCCTAACTCAATGTCTATTGCCGAATTGTTTCGGTTACTCTCCATGAATGGCTCCATCTTAATGAAATTCCCTTCGTTATCAAGCGTCACCATTTTCATCCAGCCTCTTATCCATTCGTAAAACAATAATTTGCCGTTGTAATAATCAGGCAGGCGGGTTTCTTTAGGATAAAATTCTGCATAATAAACTGGTCCGGCCATTGCATTTCGCCCTCCTGTTCCCACTTCAGGAAACTCCCTCGATGCTGCATAGGGATAATATATAAAAGCAGGACTTACCGGTGGTAACTCTTTTATACCGGTATTGTTTCGTGAATCATTAACTGGTTTTTGAGGATCGAAAAGTTGGCCACTAACACCCGTCGCATAATCAAAATCCCTGTAAGGATAGTTGTTACCAACAAACAATGGCCAACCAAAATATCCTGCTTTACGGGCCTGATTCAATTCATCATACCCTCTGGAGCCGCGGGTTTCCATGCTATCATCTCTTGCATCCGGCCCAACTTCACCCCAATATAAAAATCCAGTTTTCCTGTCCACAGAAATTCTATACGGATTTCTTGTACCCATCACGAAAATTTCGGGCTTTGTCGATGCTGTACCTGAGGCAAACAAATTGCCGTCCGGAATGGAGTAAGTGCCATCTGTGCCAATTTTTATTCTTAATATCTTTCCTCTTAAATCATTTGAATTAGAAGAACTTCTCCGCGCATCATATTGTTCTAAACCGGCTCTTTCATCCATAGGACCAAAACCATTATTTACATTTTTGGTATTGGGTTGATTAAATGGAGTTGAATTATCGCCGGTTGATAAATACAATAAGCGGTCAGGTCCAAAGGCAATAGAGCCGCCGGTATGGCAGCAAATGTCGCGCTGGCTATAAAATTGTAATACTACTTTTTCTGAAGCAGGATCAAATTTGCCATCTTTGAAAATAAATCTGGACAAACGATTAACTGACGTATCCACCGGTGAATAAAACAGGTATACGTAGTTGTTAGCTGTATAGTCGGGGTCTGCGGCAATACCTAACAGGCCTTCTTCAGCATTTACACCCTTAACGGTTGTTTTATGATAAACAGGAAGTTTGCCTACCTCGGTAAGTTGTTTTGTTGCATTATTGTAATGGAGAATTTCGCCTTTTCGTTGCACAACAAGAATATCAAGATTAGGTAGTATGGTCATTTCTGTTGGCTCATCAAACCCGGATGCGAGAACATTTTTTGTGAACCTGTCTTCATCCGGAACTTTCAATGAAGTTGACTTCGAGTAATCCAGCGCAGCATTTTTTCCAATAGTATGTTTGATACCACCTAACAGATGCTTTAAATAATTTGGATCCTGGTATGATTCTTCCGTGTGGCCAAACTCAGTATAAAAAGCTCTTCCACCGTCATAATCATGATGCCAAACCATTGGATGGTTATCGCCATTTTCACCTCCCTCGTATGATTTTTCGTCGATGCTGACCAACACTTTTACATCACTATCTGAAGGGGATACCTGAAAATTATACCACTCGTCGGTTCTCTCCCACACATCGGGCAAGTGCGAAGTACTTGGATGCGATTTGTCTTTTACATTTAGCTTTGCCTGCTGTGTTTTAGGGTGACTCTTAAAATACGCCCCTACAAGTTTACCGTACCATGGCCAGTTGTATTCACAATCTGTAGCTGAATGCACGCCCATGAAACCACCACCGGCCTGAATATATCTTTCAAATTCCGCCTGCTGGTAATGATTAAGTACATCGCCGGTTGTATTCAGAAAGATTACCGCGGAATAGTTTTTCAGAGAATCTTCGACAAACCAATCCGCACTTTCTGTGGTGTCTACTAAGAAGTCGTTCTCTTTTCCTAACTGTATAATTGCCGCTTTCCCATTTGGAATGGAGCTGTGCCTGAAGCCTGCGGTTTTACTGAAAACCAGAACCCTTGCTTTCCCACTTCGTCCGCAAGCGCTAAAGAGGGAAACGATCACGAGCGCGATCAGGGATAATCGGAAAATTTTCATACGACGTAACATTATTAAAGTTGAATAAATCAGAGCGTTTTAATTTTTAAATTCCTTAACCACACTTCGCCTCCATGGTCCTGTATGGCAAGGTGCCCAATCGGTGAACGTGCGAAATCTTTTTCCTGAATAAATTTACTCCCCTCCACCATTTTTTTCCATTCCTCATTCCATAAAGTGGTCTTAACCGCGAGCTTTCCATTAACATAGAACTCAAGTATTCCTTTATTTATAATGATCGCGCCGGTATTCCACTCACCTGCAGGTTGAACCAATTCAGGCGGGCAGGCAATTAAATCGTATAAAGAAGCAGACAATTGAACAGGGTTCAATTTGTCAGGATAATTTACATTGTCTATAAACTGGTATTCTGGTCCGGTATGCCAGGTAGCCTTGTACGGTTCGCGATCCTGAACGAGAAATATTATTCCACTATTGGCTTTGGGGGCCACTTTCCAGTCGAATACGAAATGATAATTTTCATAAGATGCGTCTGATACGATATCACCTCTTCCATCTTTAGCCGTAATATCAAGATGCAGGGTGCCATCCTGTACATTCCACGCTTTGCCTATTCCTTTTTGTTTAAATGTATGCCAGCCTTTGGTCGTTTTACCATCAAAAAGCAATTTCCAGCCATCCGCTCTTTCATTATCTGTGAGTGAATTGACCTCCTGAGAGGAGACTGATAAATGATGGACCAGTAATATCAGAATGATGACAAGCTTTGATTTCATATTGAAAAAGTTTAATCGAAATAATTCATACAAAACAGACCGGAGACACCGGGGCACGATTGCGCGCCCTAATGTCTCCGGTATTTTACTGCAATTTATAATTCTCTGATCTTGATATTGCGATACCATACCGCATCACCATGGTCCTGTAAGGCAATTTTGCCGGAAGTGAATTTCCCGAAATCTTTCATTTCTTTGAACTTGCTACCCGCCACCATCTTTTTCCAATTGTCATCGCCGGTTTCAGTGGAAACAACATTTACTCCATTAAGAAAGAGATCCAATTTCCCATTCACCCATTTAATTTCAGCTTTATTCCATGTGCCAACCGGGTTAACTGGTTCTGATGAAGATGCAATAAGATCGTAAAGATTTCCCGATCTATGCTTTATAATTTTTCCATCAGCATGGCCATCGTTGTCCAGCACTTGCATTTCCATTCCGGTATGCCAGGTATGCTCATATTTTTTATCATCTTTGACTCCGAATACAATCCCGCTGTTTCCATTGGGAGATATTTTCCACTCCAGACTCAGGTGATAATTTTCATAAGCAGAATCGGTCACCAGGTCGCCGCCATTTATCTTATCCTCCACTTTACCGGTGGTATCAAAATATAAAGTTCCATCGGCTATCTTCCATGATGACCCGTCTGATTTTGCCTGCCATACATGCCAGCCATTTTTTGATTTTCCATCAAATAATGATACCCAGCCTTCAGCCTGCTCAGCTTCAGTAAGTGCGTTGAGACCAACTGAAGAGTCGGGCACAGCTGTTGTTGCATCGCTGCTATCGGTTACTACCTTTTCTTCTTCCTTAGCCTGCTGATTGCAAGCCTGCATAACTAAAATGGAAAGGCAAATGAGGGCCAATCTTTTCATTCAGAATTATTTTTTCATTGATAAAACATACGTAACCATCGCCTCAGCATCTTCCTGACTAAGGTTAGGATGACCAGCCATTGGAATTTCACCCCAAACACCCTGACCACCTTTTAGTACTTTGTCTGCAAGCATTTTTATATTCTTTTCGTTGCTTTCGTATTTCTTAGCCACATCCTGGTAGGATGGACCAATAAGTTTAGCATCGTCTTTGTGACAGGTACGACAATCTGATGCTTCAATCAAAGCTTTTCCATCTTTACCTGGTGCTGCCGCCGCAGTGGCGGGTGCATCGGCAGGAGTTGTCGTTGAAGTCGCTGCTGTATCCGCCGGCCCGATTGAAGAATTGCCATTACCTTCATTATTACTTACCGGTGCGCTTTCTTTTGTTGCTTCGCCGCCCCCACATGCATAACATGCCGCAGCAATGGTCAAAGCGATTAATACCTTTTTCATATTATTTCATTAAAATTTAAGTGAACGAATGTACGTATTAACTACCCCTGTTTGTGTTTTTGGTTTCAGAGTCCGAGTATTTTTTTGTTAAAGGCTTCATCACTTCCTGTTCCGGCAAAATCATCGAAAGCCTTTTCTGTTACCCTGATAATGTTGTTCCGTATAAAAACTGCACCTTCCCTGGCGCCATCTTCTGGATGTTTAAGAGCACATTCCCATTCCATCACCGCCCATCCACTGTAATCGTAGGCTGTAAGTTTGCTGAATATCCCCTTAAAATCCACCTGTCCATCACCCAGTGATCTAAATCTGCCTGCCCTGTTCACCCAGTTCTGGTAACCACCATATACCCCCTGTTTTCCTGATGGATTAAATTCCGCATCCTTAACATGAAACATGCGGATCCGCTCATGATAGTGGTCAATGTAGCTGAGGTAATCAAGACTTTGTAAAACGAAGTGACTTGGATCATACAGTAAACAAGCCCTGGGATGATTATCCACTTTTTCCAGGAACATCTCATATGAAATACCGTCATGAAGATCTTCCCCGGGATGTATCTCATAGCAGAGATCGACACCATTTTCGTCGTAAATGTCCAGAATAGGCTTCCAGCGTTTTCCCAGTTCGGTAAATCCGGTTTCAACCAACCCGGCAGGCCGCTGTGGCCAGGGATAAACGGTGTGCCAAAGCAATGCTCCACTAAAGGTGGCATGCGCGTTTAGGCCCAGATTCTGAGACGCCTTTGCCGCCCATTTTAATTGCTGAACGGCCCATTCGGTGCGGGCTTTGCTATTTCCTCTTACAGATTCCGGAGCGAATCCGTCAAATAATTCATCATATGCAGGGTGAACGGCTACAAGCTGACCCTGAAGGTGGGTCGACAATTCGGTGATTTTTAATCCACAATCTTCAACAGTTCCCCTCAATTCGTCAGCATATGTTTTGCTCTCTGCCGCTTTTTGCAGATCAATACACCTTGGGTCCCAGGTAGGAATTTGTACACCAACAAATCCAAGGGCTTCGGCCCATAGGCAAATCGATTTCAGATTATTGAACGGCGCAGCATCCCCCAAAAACTGGGCGAGAAAAATACCAGGGCCTTTTATCGTTTTCATTATTGTGCATTTTAAAGTACATAATCCGTCCATTTCTCTGAAGATGCATTACTGGCCACCACATTGTCGATGAAAGCCATTCCCCTGATTCCTTCTTCCACCCTTGGGAAATCCAGCATTTCTTTAGAGGGTTCGGTTCCATCAATCCGCGCTGACAATGTCAATGCAAAGTTTCTGTAGATATTGCCAAATGCTTCAAGGTACCCTTCCGGGTGACCACCGGGTGTACGACTGTTATGTATCGCATAAGAAGATAAACGACCACCATAATTGCCACCAGCTCTTAATATCTGGGTAGGCTGATCGAGCCATTTAACCAGTAAAGTATTAGGTTCGTGCTGAGCCCATTCCAGTCCGCCTTTTTCGCCGTAAATACGGATTTTTAATGCATTTTCTTCGCCTGCGGCAACCTGCGAAGCCATCAGAACGCCAGCAGCCCCGTTATCAAAACGCAATAAAACATTACCATCATCATCCAAAGCCCGACCTTCCACAAAAATATTCAGATCGGCACAAAGCTTTGTGATTTTTGCGCCGGTGATGTATTCGGCGAGGTGAGCAGCGTGTGTGCCGATATCTCCCATACATCCGCTTTTGCCGGATTTTTTAGGATCAGTGCGCCAAGCAGCCTGTGCATTGCCTTCTCTTTCGCTGAGCTTGCTAAGCCATCCCTGCGGATATTCTACATATACTTTTCGAATCTTTCCAAATTCTCCGTTTTGTACCATATACCTGGCCTGCTTCACCAACGGATATCCTGAATAGGTATGCGTCAAACAAAGAAGGAGGCCGGTTTCGTCTACCTTTTGTTTCAATTGTTTTGCTTCATCAAGCGTAAAAGTGATGGGCTTTTCAATTACAACATGAAACCCATTGTCGAGCGCCATCATTGCCGGAGCAAAGTGGGCAAAATTGGGTGTTACGATAGTTACAAAATCCATTCTTTTGTCAGCAGGTAACTGGGCCTCCTTAGTGATCATTTCATCATAAGTAAGGTAAGTCCTGTCTTCAGCAAGAAATAACGAACGCGCGGAGTCTTTGGCAATTTCCGGATTAATACTAAGTGCCCCGCAGGCCAGCTCTATTAATCCGTCCATATTGGCGGCATGTCGATGAATGGCACCGATGAAAGCATCTTTGCCCCCACCTACCATACCCATTCTGAGTTTTCTGTTCATGAAATTTATTTTGGGGAGTTGTAAAACTAAATCGTTTTAAAAATATAAAAATTTAGATTTTAGAATTATTTTTAAACGGTACGGGATTATCAGGCCTGATAGAGTATATATATTTAACCGAAAGCATTCAAACTTTCGATGTTGTAAAAATGCTTTGCAATATAAGCAGAAGGGAAATAGCGACGAACTGCAGATTCCAATTATGACGGTTGAATTTTGTAAACAATCTCAAAGGCCTGTTAGCTCAAATAATCAACGTTTCAATTCAACAACCAAAAATCAACTTGCCATGTCAGTCACAATTCAACGCATTCAGGTATTCTGGTCATTGTCGCCCGGTGCTACTTTCCGGCAACATGATAATACAAGTCTTCTATATAAAACTAACTCAGCCTGTCAAAATTGAACATAATTTTTATAGAAGTCTTCAGATGGGCTAATTATTTTTATATTGCTGCAGTGTAAGTTTCAACACTATAATTTTTCACTTAAAAGTCTTAAAACCATTATTAAATGAGCGAGAATATTAATAGAAGCGCGCTCTTCAACGGAAGCTGCTTTGCCCTTATCACAACTGCCTTCACTTTTTCTATCCGCGCAGGCGTGCTTCCCCAGTTGGGAGAAACATTTGGCCTCACCGCCGAACAATTAGGATTTATTAATTCCATGTGGTTCCTGGGATTTCCGATCTCCATGATCATCGGCGGATTGGTATATCATACGTTTGGTCCAAAGAATATTATGATGGTGGCATTTGTTTGTCACACTATCGGTATTCTCACAACCATCTATGCAGGTGGCTATACTACACTGCTCATTTCCACACTGCTCATCGGTGTTGGAAACGGATGTACTGAAGCAGCCTGTAATCCTATGATTGCAGATATGTATTCAGGAGATAAAGTAAACAAAATGCTGAACAGGTTCCATATGTGGTTCCCGGGTGGAATTGTTGTAGGTAGCCTCATTTCAAAATTTATGACAGAGGCTAATACTGGTTGGGAAGCACAGATGTGGGTTACGCTGATTCCGACAATAATTTATGCCGTATTGTTTTTTGGAAAAACCTTTCCAAAACCGAAAGTGGAAGGTGTTACCTCTATTGGAAAAAACTTCCAGGCAATGTTGTCTCCCACATTCCTCTTCCTGTTTTTGTGTATGGCTATAACGGCTATTACCGAGTTTGGGCCTCAACAATGGGTAGGATTGATCATGTCAAAAAGCGGGGCAAGCCCGATGCTGATACTTGCATTGGTTACCGGGTTAATGGCAGTAGGCAGATATTTTGGCGGACCTGTTACGCAAAAATTAGGTCAAACCGGTGTACTGCTTGGTGGTGCCGTATTTGCCGCCATCGGTATATATCTTTTCAGTACGGTTACTGGTCCATTAGCCTATGTTGCAGCAATATTTTTCGCAATAGGTGTATGCTTTTTCTGGCCAACAATGGTTGGAGCTGTTGCACAAAGAGTGCCGTTAAGCGGAGCATTAGGGATGTCTGTCGTAGGTGGTGTAGGTATGTTTTCTACTGCAATATTCCAGCCGATAATTGGAAAATGGATAGATTCTGACAGAGCTGCCAAAGCCGCTGAAGGACTCACAGATAACGCACTGGAACTGGCTGCAGGTCAGGCTACTCTTAGTAAAATGGTGGCTTTCCCTGTTGTTTTGATCGTGCTTTTCCTGATTTTCTACTTCTGGCAGAAAAAAATAAATCCCAGGAAAGATGGAATTGTTGCTCCGGCACATTAAACAGGCAATGGGCAACAGGCAATAGGCAGTAGGAACAAGAACTTAGTTTGATAGTTCACAGTTCAGATGAACTCTTTGGAAACTTCAAAGTATCCAACCAGTTCCGGATCGAAAATTTTTTCCTATTGCCTACTGCCTACTGCCTATTGCCTATATATTTAAAAGATTCATTAATTTACAGGTCAACTATTGTATATGCCAAAAGAATCCTCCCGTCGTAAGGTTATTAAAAATTTAGTATTCGGATCTATCGCTTTCAACACTTTATCTTCTTTCAAAGATCCCGAAGTATATTCAGCCGATAAACCGCTTGCTTTGAAAGGTAATATTAAACACTCCGTTTGTCATTGGTGCTATGGTTCAATACCACTCGAAGAGTTCGCCCCCGCAGTAAAGAAGATGGGACTCATTGCCGTAGATCTGATTGGACCAAAAGGTTGGGACACCCTCAAAAAAAATGGACTTGACTCTTCAATGTGTAATGGAGCCGACCTTGGTATTCCAGACGGCTGGAATAACAAGGATTTTCACGCCAAGCTGATACAGAACTATACGGACATGATTCCCCTGGTGGCCAAGGCAGGTTATACGAATCTGATTACTTTTTCGGGTAACCGCAGAGGAATGGATGATGAAACAGGAATGAAAAATTGTGCGGAAGGACTGAAGAAAATCATGAGTATCGCTGAAAAAAACAAAGTGCTTGTAATCATGGAATTGCTGAACAGCAAGGTTGATCACAAAGATTATATGTGCGATAAATCTGCATGGGGTATTGAACTGGTGAAAAGAGTCGGTTCTCCCAACTTTAAGTTATTGTATGATATCTACCATATGCAGATTGATGAAGGAGATGTAATCAGAACCATCAAAGATAATCACAGCTATTTTGCGCACTATCATACAGGCGGCGTTCCTGGCCGTCATGAAATAGACGAATCGCAGGAATTATTTTATCCCGCGATTATGAAAGCAATATTGGAAACAGGATACAAAGGATATGTAGCGCAGGAATTTGTTCCATCCTGGCCCGATAAACTCGCTGCGCTCAAAGCAGGAGTTGGCATTTGTGATGTATAGACTTTTGAATGCACTTCATTACATTTTACTTTCAACACCTGTATAACTTTTAACTGAATAACATGCCAGAAACAAACATATACGACGCTATAGTTGTCGGGTCGGGAATCAGTGGCGGTTGGGCTGCGAAAGAACTTTGCGAAAAGGGTTTAAAAACCATCATGCTGGAAAGAGGCGAAGATATTCCTCACGGTGCAGGGTACAAGAATGCCAATAAAGATCCCTGGGAGTTCCCTCATCGCGGAGGAAGAACCCAGCAAATGATTAAGGATTATCCTGTATTAAAAAGAGATTATCCGCTCAGCGAAACCAATCTCGACTATTGGGCAAAAGATTCTGAATGTCCGTATACAGAGGTGAAAAGATTTGATTGGTTTAGAGGTTATCATGTTGGGGGAAGATCCCTCATGTGGGGCCGCCAGAGCTATCGCCTTTGTGATGAGGATTTTGAAGCCAATGCAAAAGACGGTTTTGGTACCGACTGGCCCATCCGTTATAAAGACGTCGCTCCATGGTACGACTACGTTGAAAAATTTGCCGGTATCAGTGGATCCAGGGATGGATTAAAAATTTTGCCGGATGGCCAGTTTCAGCCGCCAATGGATATGACATGTGTTGAAAAAGATGTAGCTGCAAGAATCAAAGATCATTATAAAGGTCAGCGACATATGATCATTGGTCGTACAGCTAACCTGACTGCGCCATTACCGGGTCGTACAAAATGCCAGTTCAGAAATAAATGTTCGCTTGGTTGTCCATTCGGTGCTTACTTCAGCACACAATCATCTACACTGCCGGCCGCCACAGCAACCGGCAACCTGACTGTCAGACCATATTCTATCGTTACAAAAATTCTTTACGATAAGGATACTAAAAAAGCTACAGGCGTAGAAGTGCTGGATGCCGAAACGAATAAAACATATGAGTTCAAAGCCAAAATAGTTTTTCTGAATGCTTCTGCTTTAAACACTGCATGGGTATTATTGAATTCAGCAACTGACATATGGCCCGACGGCCTTGGAAGTTCAAGCGATCAGCTTGGACATAATTTAATGGATCATCACCTGGGCGTAGGTGCCGGAGGCGTTATGGATGGATATGAAGACAAATACTACTATGGCAGGCGCGCTAATGGAATTTATATTCCCCGTTACCGCAATACAAATGGAGACAAAAGGGACTATGTACGTGGGTTTGGATACCAGGGTGCTGGCAGCAGACAAAACTGGAGCCGGAATGTTGCAGAGTTGAATATTGGAGCAGATCTTAAAGAAGCTTTAACGGTACCTGGCCAATGGACAATGGGTATGGGCGGCTTTGGCGAAATACTCCCTTATCACGAAAACAAAGTAACACTTGACAAAACCAAAAAAGACAAGTGGGGGCTAAATGTATTGGCTATTGATTGTGAGTTGAAGGAGAATGAAAAGAAAATGCGAAAAGACATGCTCAATGACGCCATTGAAATGTTGGAAGCCGCAGGTGTAAAAAATGTACAGGGGCGCGATGGCGACGGCACTCCCGGTCGCGGTATTCATGAAATGGGTACAGCAAGAATGGGAACAACGCCTAAAAACTCTGTCCTTAATAAACACAACCAGGTTTGGGACGCACCTAATGTATTTGTTACTGATGGTGCCTTTATGACTTCGGCTTCATGTGTAAACCCTTCTCTTACATATATGGCAATTACTGCACGTGCTGCAGATTTCGCCGTTTCCGAATTGAAGAAGAAAAATATCTGATTGAAACTCATTCATATTTAAAAAGTTGCCCGTAATAACCTACAGGCAACTTTCTTTTTATATTTAATAGATGTAAATCATCATTTCTGTTTTCACGCATAAATGAAAAAACAAGATTACTGTTTTTGCGATGGACATTGTAATTTTTCGGGATTTTAAAACGGTTGTATGCCAGAAAATAATCAGTTTGATGCCATTGTGGTAGGGTCGGGTATATCCGGCGGTTGGGCCGCAAAAGAACTTTGTGAAAAAGGTATGAAGACGCTTCTGCTCGAAAGAGGTCGGCCCGTACAACATGTCAAAGACTATACAACGGCATCGAAAAACCCGTGGCAATTCCCGCACGGAGGAATGTTAACTCCTGAAGAAAAAGAAAAACACCATATTCAAATAAGACATTATTCGATTCATGAAGACAACAAACATTTTTATGTAAATGATAAAGAGAACCCTTACACGGAAGTACAACGATACGACTGGGTTCGTGCCGACGTATTAGGCGGAAGATCTTTATTGTGGGCCCGTATGTCGTTCAGGTGGAGTGATCTCGATTTTGCTGCGAACATCAATGACGGTCACGGAGTAGATTGGCCAATCCGCTACCGCGAACTTTCTCCCTGGTATGAATACGTTGAAAAATTTGTCGGAATCAGCGGTAAAGCAGAAGGCTTATCGGTTTTGCCCGACAGCGTATTTCAGGCACCAATGGAAATGAATTGTGCAGAAAAACTTTTTAAGCAAAAAGTTGAAGAAAAATTCAGCGACCGGCATGTAATAATGGGGCGCGCAGCTAATCTCACACAACAACTACCGGGAAGGGGTAAGTGCCAATACAGAAATCTATGTCACAGGGGTTGTCCATATGGAGCATATTTCAGTACACTTTCTTCCACTTTACCAGCGGCGAAACAAACTGGAAATCTTACTGTAAAAACCAATTCACTTGTGAACCAGGTGATTTACGATGAAAAGCTGAAAAGGGCAACCGGTGTGGAAGTGATAGATACCGTAAGCGGCACTACCACTGTATACAATGCTAAGGTGATTTTTTTAAATGCTGCCACTTTAGGCACAACATTCATACTGCTGAATTCAATCAGCTCACGATTTCCCAATGGTCTTGGCAACGACAACGATATCGTTGGCCGCTACTTAATGGATCATCATAAAAGCGGAGGTGTTTCGGGAAGATTGGAAGGATTGGAAGACAGTTATTATTATGGAAGAAGGCCGATTGGCATCTTTATTCCCCGGTTTAGAAATGTTCAAACTAAAAGCAAAGACTTTTTACGCGGATATAATTTGCAGGGCGGCGCAAGCAGGGGACGGTCGGCGGGCGACGCATCTATAGGTGCCGAACTGAAACAATCTCTCTCTGAGGTTGGTCCATGGAGAATAGGATTAACCGGGTTTGGAGAATGTTTGCCCTACGCAGAAAATCGTGTCACCCTTAATAAAGAAGTGAAAGATAAGTACGGAAGAAATACAGTCTCTATTGATTGCAGTTTTAAGGATAATGAAAAAAACATGCGGAAGGATGCACTGGTGGCGATGCAGGAAATGTTGGATGCTGCAGGTTTAAAAGATATTAAAGTTGAGGGGTCGATGTCTTTTCCCGGAAACGCCAATCATGAAATGGGAACTGCGCGTATGGGAAATGATCCTAAAACTTCTGTACTCAATAAGTGGAACCAGATGCATGCCGTTAAAAATGTATTTATAACGGATGGTTCGTGTATGCCTTCTGTAGCCAGCGTAAATCCTTCACTCACCTTCATGGCCCTTACGGCCAGGGCCGTCGACTATGCTGTGAGGGAAATGAAGAAAAACAATATCTAAAACATATCTTCGCGCAATGCTGATTAACACGCTTAAGAAAGCCGCAAAAGAAGCCGGATTGTTGATGAAATCTGAATTCGCCTCCGATTTTAAAATTCATAATAAAGAAGGTATCAATAACCTTGTCACGGAAGTGGACCATGCATCAGAAAAACTGATCATGGATATCATAAGAGAAGATTTCCCGGATCATTTTATTTTAAGTGAAGAAGTAGGCGAGATAGTGATGGATTCGGCTTACAAATGGATCATCGATCCTATTGATGGAACCGTTAACTATGCTAACGGTATTCCCATCTGTTGTGTAAGCATCGGTGTTGAACATAAAGGCGAAATGATTCTGGGCGCTATCTATAATCCTTTTATTGAAGAGTTCTACTTCGCCGAAAAAAGAAAAGGCTCAACACTCAACGCAAAACAGATTCACGTTTCCAACAAAACAGAAGTTATTAAATCCTGTCTCGTTACTGGTTTCCCATATACTTATCTCGACGAACCAAACGGCCCGCTCGAAGTATTCAGCAGATTAATCAGAAAAGGTATTCCTGTAAGAAGGTTAGGTTCCGCTGCTGTTGATCTCGCGTGGGTAGCAGCAGGACGTTTTGATGGATTTTACGAGCACAAATTAAATGCCTGGGATAGTGCAGCCGGATTTCTTTTAGTAGAAGAAGCAGGTGGAAAAGTAACAGACTTTAAAGGCGAAAAATACTCTCCTTATCAGCCGCATATAATCGCCAGCAATGGCCATATACATGATGAGCTGCTGAAATGGGTAAATAATAGTTTGTAAAATACCTATTAACCGATAATATCTTTTCTTCCCTGAGCTGACCATCAGCCTCAACGAAAATTATTATAATACCTACTATATGTCCAATGTAAAGCGCTTCCTGCACTCAATGATTGCGGTAATATCTATTTGTCTGCTGTTGTCCGCTTGTTCTACGCCAGCTTCTAATAGCGGCTCCATGGAAGACGCTGCAAAAATTGAGATTTCATGGGAGGTTGTTTCAAACTTTGGCGAAGGCAATACTCCCCTGGAGGCGAAATTCATATTCGACAATAAAAGCAATTATCCTTTAAGCGATACAGGCTGGACTTTGTACTATAATCTTTCTCCACGTGACCCCATTGCGCATCCGCAACCACAACCAGCCACAATCACCCACATCAACGGTGACTGGTTCAAACTGGAACCCAATAAAGGTTTTAAGCTGGCGCCTGGCGAAAAGATTGAAGTGAAATATCTCGGTGATGCTGGTATTATCAAAGAAACAGATGGTCCATTGGGTGTATATTTTGTTTTTAAAGAAAAAGATGGCGGGGAAAAAATTGTTGCGGTTGAGACAACAATTACTCTTCCTTTTACCCGCAAGGAACAAATGCTGAGAGGGCCTAACGATAAAGAACAACCGTATTCTCCCGCTGTTGAATTCGGTAAAAATATGGGTCTTTCCATTCTCGATAAAGACAGTATTCCATCGATAATACCGTCCCCTGTTCTTTTTCAAAAGAAGCCAGGCAGCTTTGTGTTGAATAATACAATGAATATTTTCTATCCTGCCGAGTTAAAAAACGAGGCTTCATTTCTGGCAGAGAAACTCAAACTTTACACGGGCACCGATTTTAAATTTACACAAGGTAAAGGCGATGGTTTCTTTCTTTCGTTAACAGGCAATTCAAAAAAAGAAGCTTATCAGCTGGACATTACCGATAAAGGAGTCGCAATATCAGGATCTGACCCGGCCGGTGTATTTTATGGTATTCAAAGCTTGCTTTCTTTAGTGCCCAATGATGTCTATCTCCAGAAGAAAAAAGAAATTTCATTTCCACAGGTACATATCGAAGACGCCCCTCGTTTTGCTTTCAGGAGCCTTCACCTCGACCTGGCAAGAAACTTCCAGAGTAAGGAAACGGTATTAAAGGTATTGGATCTGCTGGCCAGCTATAAAATCAATCATATCCTTTTTTATACAACAGAAGACGAAGGCTGGAGAGTAGAGATTGATGGATTACCCGAACTCACCAGTATAGGAGCAACAAGGAAACATGTTGCCGGCATGCATACTGCTGCATTACATCCTGCATATGGCTCTGGTCCGACAACAGATTATAAGAATGGGCATGGCCAGGGATATTACACTAAAGCTGACTTTATAGAGATTCTGAAATTTGCCACGAGCCGTCATATCACAGTTATTCCACTAATTAACTTTCCAGGTCATGCGCGTGCTGCGATCAAGTCGATGGAAGCAAGATTTGAACGATTAAAGGCTGAAGGAAAAGATAAGGAAGCAGAAGAATTCCGATTGATAGATCCGCTGGATAGCTCAGTGTATATATCTGCCCAGGGATATAAAGACAACGTGGTAGATGTTACCCGCGAATCAACCTATCATTTTTTTGAGACAGTTGTCGATGGATTGATGACCCTGTACAAAGATGCTGGATTAACGATGGATATTCTGCATATCGGTGGCGATGAGGTGCCTGATGACGCGTGGACAAAATCACCCAATGCACTCGCTTTATTAAAATCAAACCCTGAAATAAAAAATACTAAAAACCTTCACCCCTATTTTGTAAGAACAATTTTGCCGCGTTTATTGAAACGCAATTTAAAAGTACATGGTTGGGAAGAAATTGCGCTGATAAAAACACCGGAAGGAAAGTATGTATCTAATCCGGAATTTGTTCCACACAAAATTGTTCCTTATATATGGAATAATGTTTTTGATCCGGACCTTGGTTACAGATTAGCCAACTCCGGTTATCCCATTGTATTATGTAATGTGACTAATTTATATTTTGATCTCGCTTATAACAATGATCCCCGGGAACCAGGTTTATATTGGGGAGGTTTTGTGGATGCATGGGATAACTATGCCTTTGCTCCTTACGATATGTTTAAGACGACCATTGCCAATGGAATGGGAAATAAAATCAATTTTGATGGATTGGAAAGATTGAAGCCTGAGGCGAGAAAAAATATTATCGGGATAGAAGCTCAGTTATGGAGCGAAACAGTGAAAGGACCTCAGATGCTTGAGTACTATATACTGCCGAAATTGTTTGGATTTGCAGAATCAGCGTGGTCACGCGAGAGGGTATGGGAAAATATAGAAAATGAAGCAGAAAGAAATACGGCAATTGGAACTGGTTGGAATGTTCTGGCCAACACCATCGGGCAGAAGGAATTACCCCGTTTAAGTTTTCTGAATGGCGGTTATAATTATCGTGTACCCACGCCGGGGTTAAAAATTGAAAGCGGAAAAGTGTCAGCGAATTCAACTTATCCAGGTTTAAGTATTCATTACACTACTGATGGCAGCGAACCAACAGTTGAATCACCTATTTATCACAGCCCCATCCCATCAACCGGTAAGGTAAAAATAAAATGTTTTGATGCTGCAGGGAAAGGCAGTCGATCTGTGCAGGAATAATTTCTGCAAAATCTTTCGACCGACTGGATTAACGGAAGCAACTATTCTCACAAAATTTAAACCATAGCAGCGTGTAAACTGGAAAGCAAAAACTATTTGCTACGCAGGATAATAGGCTCAGGCATTTTTTATTTGTCTTTCTTAAGTATTTTGTTCTGTAGAACTTTTTCTAACACGTTTTCTTTAAGACTGCGGGAAATGATGATCTGGTATTTTTCTATCAAAAGAGTATTGCCCGTGATTCCGCTGATGTAATCTGTGTTTACAATGGTTGACTTATGAACCTGCAGAAAACAACCGGGCATATTGGACATGACTGTTTTCAATGTTAGGTGAGTAATATATTTTTCAGTTAAGGTGTATATCGTTATGTAATTTTCCAGTCCTTCTATAAACAAGATGTTATTCCACGACAAACGAATATGGCTTCCGTCGACCTTGATAAAAAATTCATCAGAAGATTTTTCTTTTTCCTTTTTTAATATGATCTCCGCCTTATTTACTGCTTTTAAGAACCGGTCAAAAGAAATTGGTTTTAACAGGTAATCCAGCACTTCCAGTTCATAGCCTTTTATAGCATATTTTTCATACGCCGTAGTGAAAATTACTTTCGGTGGATTCGTAATTGATTGCAGGAATTCTATTCCGTTCAGGTAGGGCATTTCAATATCCAGAAATAACAAGTCAACTTCATTATTTTTCAGAAATGCGTTCAGGCTTAGCGCATCTTCGCAAGTGGCTACCAGCTCAAGAGAACTAATCTTTTCCACATAACGCTGTAAGCCTTTTCTGGCAATAGGTTCGTCGTCAGTAATTACACATCGTATAGTCATAACGAAATGATCAGTGTGGCAATGAATTTATTAGCTACTGTAACTGTTGAAAGTTTGTGATGGCCTTCATACAAAAGATTCAGCCTGCGTTGCAAATTTTCAAGACCTATCCCACCCTTTCGTTTCACTTGATCATGTAACGGTATGGAATTTACGACCACACAAGATATTTCTTCCTTTGTAATTGCAATATTTAATGAAATAAGGTACTCTCCTCCAACATACTTAAATGCATTTTCAACAAGCGGAATAAATAGTAAAGGATAAATTTTAAATCCTTCAGGATTTCCCTGAACACTACATTCAAGTTGAAGACTTTCACTGACTCTTTCCCGCTGAAAATCTATATATGCATTTAAGTATTCAATTTCCTTTTGTAACGGTACAGTTTCCTGCCGGTCATATAATTGATATCGCAGCAATTCGGCCAGTTTTTCAACAGTTCCTTTTGCTCTTATATTTGTTTCGTCAATTTGAAAATATATTGTGTTAAGTGCATTAAACAAAAAATGCGGATGAAATTGTGCTTTTAAAAATTGTAATTCTGTATTCAGCCTATCATTGTTAATTTTCTCTATTTGTAATTTCTGTTCGTAACTCTTTTTTATTAATACATTTACTCTCAGCCAGGCATAGTACAGCGTCCAAAACAGCAATGGAATAGATCCAATAAAAATTACATCCTGCACTTGCAACCCATTGTCCGTAAGAGCCGCCAGTGGAATTAGTGTACAGAAGGCTATCATTTCCAATACGCCGGCCACGACAGCCAACTCGCGGATGTTTTCTTTTACAGGTGGCCGGGTTTCACTTTTGTTAAGATTAAATTGTAGTAAAAACCATACTGCATAAGCGAAAATATAATTGAACAGGGCGCCAAATAACAGCTCTGCCATAGTGGTGCGTATTGGCCTGATCCAGAATGCTGAATTGGAAATCACATCGTTTGCCAACCTGATACTTACATAAATTAATAAACCATAAAGTAACGGAAAAATGAGCCGTGTTCTTTTGCTGACTACCTGCGGGTTTAAAAATATCTGGAAATCTTTTTTCATTTGATTAAAACTTGATGAGCCGTCGAAACTTCTACGATTTTTTTCTCTTGGCCACTTACGCCTACGTACCTGTCAACCAATTTTTCGGTTTTCATGCCAAACAATATACGGGTCAATGCATAGGGTCTGATCAACAAATGATATATCAGTGCGGATATTAATAATGTAAATGAAACTATAAATAGATATTTTAAACCGATACCGTCGTTTGATTTCACAACATAGTAACTGATAACGACAATCACTGTTTGGTGAAGAATGTAAAAAGGATACAGGCTCTGACTGATGTAATCATTGAAGCGCATTTTAAAGTTCAGATATTTTTTTCCATATCCAACAATTGCAAACAATAAAAACCACGTAAAGAGGGGTTGCCTTGCCAGATAAAAAGGTGTTCGCCAGTCTCGGGACGCGTTAGGAATAAAGGTGAACCAATCAAAATCATTCCAACGCAGATAATTAATTCCCAGAAAAAAAACGAAAGCAATAGTTAATGAAATCCTGCGATTTCGTTCCAGGCTGTCCATGATAGCAGGTTGAATAATTGCGGCCCATCCGACCAGCAGAAACAACAACCAGTATGTGAAGCTCAAGGGGTCATGAATAAGGTCATTTGTCGTGGGATATTTTAATACGAATAAAGAATACAGTATTACAGATGGTGCCATTAACAGATATACCCTTATGCCCTCTCCCAAAAACGCCAACTTGTTGATGAAGATTTTACCTCTTACAGATTTGCACCACGAAAAGAATGGAATCAAAAGGATGTCATAAAGAAAAAGGTAAGCAATAAACCACAAATGATGCCAGCTGAAATTGCCTTTTGGATATGGTTCAAATTTAAAGATTGATCCATAAAAATCCAGATAGTTCCCTTGAAAACCCTGGGACACTCTTTCCATATAAACCTGTGGCGGTACCACTATTAACATTCCCACTACAAGCGGAATAAATAAACGCCTGATGCGAAGCAGGAAAAACTCCCCGGCCGTTCTTTTTTTTACCATGAACCAGGTAACGGCGCCAGAAATAAAAAACAGCAATGGCATCCTCACCCGGCTAAGCCAGAAACTGAATTCCGAAAGCACATCACTTTTTAGTGTGTTATTGATATGCCAGGGATCATCGGTTATAAATGGCCTGGCTGAATGATAAAACAAAACGCCGATAATGGCTGCGGTTCTTAGCCAGTCGAGATAGAAGACCCTGCTGCTTTGCATATTAATATTTTCTGCAAAACTATGAGCAAGGGCTGCCCGGTAAATTTGATTTGACCAACTGCCTGTTTGTTTTGACCAATTGCAGTGATCAGGCATTTAAGGCCTCCAAGGCTTCTTTGACACTTCCACTTTTCAACAGCAACTCTTTAGCAATATCGTAATCATCAATCTTAGCGTATTCCATTAAAATCCGTACGGCCCGGTCTGTAATTTTTTTATTGATAAGCAATACATTAACCATCTTATTGTCAAACACTTTTCCCAGCTGAATCATTGTGGTTGTGCTGATCATATCAAAAATCATTTTCTGCGCCGTTCCACATTTCATTCGGGTGCTTCCGGTAATAAATTCTGGTCCTGTGATTACTTCAACAGGGTAATCAGCAAGGGCTGCCACCGGAGTACCCGGATTGCTGACAATACATCCAGAGGGAATACCATGTTGCCGGCATTGCTGCAACGCACCTGCAACAAATAGGGTTGTTCCGCTAGCTGTAATACCAATAACAATATCAGCCGCCGATATTTTATTTTCCAACAAGGCGTCCCACCCAGCCAGTTCCTCATCTTCCATTTCCTCCGGCGCTTCGGCCAACCTGTTTAATCCGCCAGCCAATATGACATTTACAATTCCTTTGGCAATACCATATGTGGTCGGTAATTCAATAGCATCAAGTACAGATAATCGTCCTCCGCTTCCAGCACCGAGATAAAAAAGTCGTCCCCGGTTTTTCAATTGCTCCACAACCTTCGCTATAAGCGCATTTAATTGCGGCAAAGCGGCCTCAACTGCAATGGCAACTTTTTTATCTTCTTCGTTGATCAGTTTGGTAAGTTCCTGTACAGACTTTTTTTCGAGGTGCCTGTGAGGGGAATCCTGCTCGGTAATTTTATTCATTTGAAATCGAATTATTAAGAAAATTTTAACCGGTGCGACAAATATATCTGATTTAGATATTTGTCTCGTTTTGTATAATTTTCGCTTCCCCGGTATTTCCTATTTTTACATATGAGCAGAACAGAAATTTCCAGTTATGGTGAATTCGGATTGATCGAACATCTCACCCAAAATATCGAAATTCAGAACGTTTCAACAATACTTGGAGTCGGTGATGATGCCGCCGTAATTGATCATTTTGGTAAGCAAACTGTAGTGACAACCGATCTGCTGGTGGAAGGTGTTCACTTTGACCTGATGTATACGCCTTTGAAACATCTTGGTTATAAAAGCGTTGTGGTAAACCTGAGCGATGTTTACGCAATGAATGCCACTCCAACACAGATAACTTTAAGTTATGCCGCCAGTAATCGTTTCAGCGTAGAAGCCCTGGAAGAATTTTACGAAGGTGTTTATGCTGCCTGCGATAAATATGGCGTTGACCTTATTGGAGGAGACACAGCTGCTTCTCAGAAAGGATTCATCATTTCAGTTACAGCACTCGGTGAAGTATTACCTGAAAAAGTGGTAAAAAGAAGCGGGGCACAGGCAGGCGACCTGATTTGTTGCTCAGGTGATTTAGGCGGATCTTATTTAGGGCTGTTATTTTTGGAAAGAGAGAAAAAAATCTATCTCGAAAATCCTAAAATTCAACCTGACCTGGAAGGCGAATCGTATGTAGTAGCAAAGCTGTTGAAACCAGAGGCAAGAAAAGATATTATTGAATTTCTGGAAGAAAAAAATATCACGCCAACTTCAATGATGGACATCAGTGATGGATTAAGCTCTGAGCTGCTGCATATCTGTAAGGCCAGCGAAAAAGGTTGCTTCATTTATGAAGAGAAACTTCCCATTGCTGAAGAAACCCGCAAAGCAGCTTTCAAATTTGAGATCGATCCAACAGCCTGTGCGTTAAGTGGGGGAGAAGATTATGAATTGTTGTTTACTATCAAACAGGAGGACTATGAAAAGATTGTATTGAATGAACAGATCAGCGTTATTGGCTACATTACAGAGCCTGAAAAAGAAAAAACCATTCTTACAAAAGGTGGCAATACCCATCACATAACGGCCCAGGGATGGAATGCATTCAAAAATAAAATTTAGCGGGCTCCTTTATTTTACCGGCACAATGTTATGCTTACCCTTCGAAACACAATAAGATATCTGCCTATTGCTATAATGCTTTGCTATACCATTTCCGGGTGTTCAGCAAAACTGCAAAGTAAAACTGTTGTTAGAAAGTACTCCGTAATGCAGTTGCAGCAAGATTATGATGTGCTCAGAGACATCATGGAAAAATTTCATCCCTCCCTGTATTGGTATACTTCCAAGGATAGTATGGATATTTATTTTGATCAGTACCGCAAATTGGTTACCGATTCTATGAATGAACAACAGTTTGGCTTCAGAGTGCTGGCACCATTAACTACTCAGATAAGATGTGGTCATACTTCTTTCAATTTTTCCAAATCCTGGTCTAATCTGTTCAGGGGTGTGCCGCTACCTTCTTTTCCGCTTTACATGAAAGTGTGGGGAGATACAATGATTGTGCTGAGCAATCTTAATAAAAATGATTCTTTAATTAAACGAGGTACACAAATTACTTCGATTAATGGTCTCCAATCAAGAGAGCTTAGCGACATCATGTTTGATTATATGCCAACCGATGGTTTTGCTGAGAACGTAAATTATATCAGAATCAGCAATTCTTTCCCTTACTACCATCGTAATATTATTGGATTAAGCAAGCAATATACTATTGGTTACCTTGATAGCACCCTGCAGGAACGATTTATAAAAATTCCATATCACAACCCATATGGAGATACTGTTCGGGCGAAAAAGAAAAAAGATGCAGTGAAAGTGGCGAGAAAAAAAATTCCGCGATCAGAACGACTTCAGTACTACCGATCCTTTACAGCTGACACTGCTCATAACCTTGCTATTTTATCCGTTCATTCTTTTGATGATGGGTATGGCCTGAAAAGATTCTATCGAAAATCTTTTAAAACTATCAGGAAACAAAAAATGACGAATCTGGCTATCGATATTAGAAATAATGGTGGTGGGAGAGTTAATAATTATGTGAAGCTTTCGAAATACATCCGCAACAGTCCGTTTAAAGTTGCCGATTCTGCCTATAGCATTACGCGTCACTTTGGACCATATCGTAAATATTTCCAGCGTAGTATAATCAACAGCACTGCGATGAAATTTTTTACGAAAAAAAATACTGATGGAAATTATCATTTCAGGTATTGGGAACAGCATACATTCAAACCCTATTCGAAAAAACTTTTTAAAGGCAATGTGTATGTACTGATTGGCGGCCCTACATTTTCAGCATCCACGCTTTTCTGTAACACCGTTCAGGGCCAGGAAAACGTAACATTAATTGGAGAGGAAACCGGCGGCGGACATCATGGAAATAATGGTCTGATGATCCCATATATCACCCTCCCCAATACAAAAATGCGGGTAAGTATGCCGTTGTTCCGATTGGTTCAGTATAATCATGTTCCTAAAAATGGTCGGGGCGTTATTCCCGATATCACTGTTATGCCCACCTCGACAGCAGTCAGACAGGGCATTGATTTGAAAATGGAAACTGTGAAATCGATCATAAGTAACCGGACAGCAGATACCGCGAATCGCCAATTACCCTCGGATTCCAGACTGGAATAATTATTTTAGAATTTTGCTGGAATTAATTTAGGATACACCTGTCTATTATAAATTTTTGGCCCGGGGCAAATGCAGAAAATAATTTGTAGCAGTTATTGGTTTTCTTATGCATCTGTTATTTCCAAGATTTCGGTTGCAGAACTTTTGTGTCAACCTTTACTATCATATTATCAAAAACCTATCTGCATCTTTCCAAAAAGCAAATTTGCTTCGTATTTCGTCCAGCCTGTTTTTGTCCAGTGTGATAGTATACAGTTCCTCCAGATGAGCTTTCTCATATAAGATTTCTCCCAGCGGATCGATTACCATACTGTCGCCGCTATAATAAACCCCGTTACCATCTTCTCCAATTCTGTTAACACCTACTACATAACATTGGTTTTCTATTGCCCTTGCTCTTAAGAGCGTTTTCCATGCGAGGTTTCTCCTATCCGGCCAATTCGCTACATATATCAAAACATCATATTCCGGTGAAGGATCTTCATTCTCTTTTGCAATAATCTGTCGGCTCCAAACCGGAAAACGCAAATCATAGCAAACCATCAAATTTACCCTCCAGCCTTTCACAGATGCAATCAATCTTTTTGTTCCAGGGGTAAAGTATTTGTCTTCTCCCGCATAACTAAAGCAATGCCTTTTATCATATACTCCCATCTGTCCATTTGGTAACATCCATATCAACCGGTTATAGTAAAGTCCTTCTTCTTCTATAATCAAACTACCAGTAACAATCACTTTTCTTTTGGCGGCAGTTTCTTTCATCCATTGTACGGATGGGCCGTTCATATTTTCCCCTAGTCCAACCGCATCCATATTAAATCCGGTGGTGAACATTTCTGGTAATACGATCAACTCTGTTTTCTCCCTGATGTTATTTATCTTTTCCCCTATGACCCGGAGATTGGCTTCTTTGTCTCCCCAGGCGAGAGCTGTTTGTACCAGCGTAATGGTTAAAGTAGACATCTTATAAAATTACTCATTTGCCGAATTATCTTTTTGCTCAGTGAAATTATTTGCCATCACGATTTTGATGATATTCGATTCAAACCCTCTTTGTAATAGCCAGGCATATACTTTATTGCGCCGAACCCTGCTGTCGGGAGTGGTTTTAATAATGGCATTCCACTTTTTTAATGCCAGCTGATTGGCTGTTTTCACATATTCTTCCTCATCAAACTGATTTAAGGCGTTTTTGATATTATACTCACTGATCTGTTTGTTTTTCAACTCGTATTTAATCTTTATCCTGCCCCATTTCTTGATCCTGAACTTTCCCCTGGCGAACCCGGTGGCATACCTCTCCTCGTTTAATAAGTTCTCCTCAATTAATCGCGATATCAATTCCTCAACATCTGTCTTATGCAATCCATATCCATAAAGCTTTTCCTTTACTTCCCTGTGCGACCTCTCCTGATAGGCACAATACTGCTGAATCTTTGGCCATGCCATTTGTGGAGTGTACGTCTTTTTAAACATTATATCTTTCCCTCATTTCTTTTGATCAGGCAAGTTAAGGTGCTATAGAGGAAAGGAAATGTTTAATTCCGCCCGGGGGCCGGTTTTTTCACAGTGGAATACGGAACAAAATGTTAGAAAAAATGCCAGCCAATCTAGTTACCATCCACCTATATTTGCTGAAATCCCAACACGGAAAAGTATATGAAATTCATAGTTTCCTCTTCGGCATTATTGAAGCAACTGCAACAGATCAACGGTGTGGTAAATTCCAATACAGTGCTGCCTATTCTGGAAGATTTTTTATTTGAAATTGAAAAGAACAGGCTTACTGTTGTAGCTACCGACCTGGAAACAGTGATGAAGATCCACATGGATATTGAAGCTAAAGACAGTGGAAAAGTTTGTATTCCGGCCAAAATCCTGATGGACTCGCTTAAAAACCTGCCGGATCAGCCGTTAACTTTCAATATTGATAAGAATTTTGCGATAGAAATTACAAGTGATAATGGTAAGTATAAAGTGATGGGAGAGAATCCTGACAACTTTCCAAAGGAACCGGTGAATGATGACTCCAATGCTTTCACAATGCCTTCTTCAGCATTGCTTACCGCCATTAATAAAACCATTTTTGCCGTAAGCAATGATGATCTCAGGCCGGCAATGACTGGAGTATTCTTTGAGCTGGACGTGAAGGGTTTTACCACGGTTGCCACCGACGCCCATCGTTTGGTGAAATATAAACGTTCGGATGTTAGCTGTCCTAAAACAGATAGTTTTATCGTTCCAAAAAAGCCGTTAAATCTGCTTCGCAATGCTTTACCTGATAACGACGACGAACTCAAAATTTCTTACAACAGCAACCATATGTTTGTTGATCATGGCACCACTCAAATGGTTTGCCGATTGATAGATGCAAGGTTTCCTGACTATAAAGTGGTTATTCCTGTTGATAATCCCTATCGTTTGACAGTTACTAGAACTGATTTTCAATCGGCCCTGCGCAGGGTGAGCATTTTCAGTAACAAAAGTACCAACCAGGTGGCACTCAGCATCAGCGGAAGTGAATTGCAGCTTACTGCTCAGGATATTGATTTTAGCTTCGAAGGCAACGAACGCATGAACTGCCAGTACAATGGTGAGGATATGCAGATTGCTTTTAATGCTAAATTCCTTATTGAAATGTTGAACGGAACCAGCAGCGACGAGATTAAAATGGAACTGTCCACTCCTACCAAAGCCGGTATCATCAAGCCCGTTGAACAGGATGAAAATGAAGAATTACTCATGCTGGTGATGCCACTGATGTTAAATCAATAGAATTTATCCGTCTTCAGTTTTAAATTATATCTTAAACCCTCTGCATCAGATGCCAGAGGGTTTTAATTTTTTATTTCCTGCTTATTGCGTTAAATTAGGTTTCAACGGTGAGCTATGGATTCATTTACTGAATACTTCAAAGGACTTGAGCAACGTCCGGTCGAACGATTTGCATTTTTCGCGGGGGGCTTAATGGTACTTTGGCTGATTGAATCAGCCATTCCCTATGTCCACATGTCGTACAAGAAAAGCAAAGCCCGGCATGCTGCAATCAATATCAGTTTTACAGCTATCCATTTCATCGTTCATACCATCCTTGCTGTATTTATCGTACTGATTGCTGATTGGACACAGCATACCGGCTTCGGACTGGTGAACTGGTTGAACACCGGTGTTTGGGGCACCATTATCGTATCTGCATTGGTGATGGATTTTTTTGCCGGCTGGACCAGTCATATTATTGAACATAAAGTGCCTCTGTTCTGGCGTTTTCATATCATCCATCATGCAGATAACAATGTGGATGTTACCACTGGACTGAGGCACCATCCTTTAGAAAGTGTTTGGCGGGGTTTATTCTTTTTCATCGGCATTATTGTTTCAGGGGCGCCGATGTATGCAGTAATGATTTATCAAACCTTCCTGGTTTTGATAACCGGATTTACGCATGCCAATATCAATCTTCCTTCCTGGCTGGATAAAGGCCTTAGTTATGTTTTTGTTTCACCGAATATGCATAAGGTTCATCATCATTGGAAACAGCCATATACCGATACCAATTATGGGGCTGTATTTTCAATTTGGGACAGGCTGCTGGGTACCTTCAGTACAATGAAAAGAGAAGACATTAAATATGGACTTGATCAATATTACCCAAATGAAAAAGATGAAGACTTTGTGGCCTTAATGAAGAAGCCATTTCAAAAATTAAAAGACTAGAACGTCCGATCATCATACTCCGGACAGCGCGGGTTAAAACTTCAAGTCAATTAAAATTCTCTCAAACGCCTTATATGCCGGAGGAAAGACTTCTCGCTGCCATTATGTTTACCGACATCGTTGGTTATACTTCATTGATGCAAAAAGATGAAGAAAAGGCGATTGAGTCTATCAAACGTCATCGTATTGTTCTTGAAAAAAATGTCTCGCTTTTCCATGGACAACTTATCGAATACTTTGGAGATGGCAGCCTTTGTATTTTTTTAAGTGTTACCGATGCTGCAAGGTGTGCCATTGCCATACAACAGGAACTACTGCTTCCTCCTTCCATTCCTTTGCGTATTGGTATTCATATTGGTGAAGTGATTCGTGAAGGTGATAAAATTATGGGTGATGGAGTAAATCTCGCTTCAAGAATTCAATCACTTGGTGAAGCAGGATCTGTTTTGGTATCCAAAGAAATTTCAGACAAAATAAAAAACCGTTCTGAGTTTCAGTTGACGGCCCTTGGTCATGCAAATCTCAAAAATGTGAGTGAGCCGATGGAAGTATTTGCCCTGTCGAATACAGGTCTTATTGTCCCTAAAGCATTTTCATTTGAAAAAGCGATCGTGGTTCCAACGCCCAAAAGTCGTTTATCACGTGTAAAGATTGTTCTAATTGCCGGGGCAGTTTTAGCAATACTTGCTTTCCTGTTTTATTTACCAGCCATTTTTTTTCGTCAGCATTTTACGGGAAATGAAAAGTCTATTGCTGTATTGCCCTTTGAAAATATAAGCACTGATTCTGCGCAGGACTATTTCAGTGATGGTATAACAGAAGAGATTATTGCTCAGCTCTCACAAATCAGGGGATTAAAAGTGATTTCCAGAACTTCAGTAATGCAGTATAAGGACACAAAAAAATCATTGAAAGATGTAGCGAAAGAGCTTAACGTCACTGCAATTCTGGAGGGCAGTGTGCGGAAGGAAGGAGATAAAATCAGGATAACGGCTCAATTGATTGATGCCAACACAGACCAGCATCTATGGACGCGGCAATATGATAAAACAACAGAGGAAATATTTGATATCCAAAGTGAAGTGGCAGCTAACATTGCAGCTGAACTGAATATCAGGCTAACTGATGAAAATGGGAGGAGGCTGAGAAGAAAAGCAACAACGAACATTCCTGCGTATGAAGAATATCTAAAAGCAAAACAGGCAAATCCACGGGAAGCAGAAAAGTTTTTATTGAACGCGTTAAAGCTGGATTCAACATTCGCCCTTGCATGGGCCCAACTTGCATTCATGTACGGCAGAGTTACTCCTGCGAGCCCTGGTGACAGGCCATCGTTTACCAGGAGGTCGCTGGCGGCAGCTCTTAAGGCTATTCAATATGGGCCGGAGCTCAGTGAGTCACATATGATCTTTGGTGATATTCTAAAAACAGTTACACTCAATCCCGGTTTGTCTATTCCCGAACTGGAAAAAGCGATTTCATTAAATCCAAACAATGCAGAGGCTTATATTTTTATGGCCTATGCCCTGATTGAATTAGAAAAGTTTAAAGAAGCAGAGCGGCATTTACTCACTGCAAAACAACTCGACCCCCTTGCACAACATACCCGGGCCGCATGGTTTCTCTACTATGTTTATACGGGGAATGCGGAAAAAGTTGCAGGACTTGATGCGGAAAATAAGGTGACAGGTAGAGCTTTTTGGGGAGGCATGTCGGATTACTGGAAGTTTTTTCTCCGTAATCAATATGATTCTCTTTTATTGCATGGCAAAAAAACAGGAAATCTGATGGCGATCGGAATTGGCAATGCTAAAACAGGCAACACGGCGGCGACGCAAAAATTAATTGATTCGCTTAAAACAAGCGACGATGGAAGAAATGATTATACGATTGGGATATTAAATGCCTGGGTTGATAAAAAGAAAGAGGCAATGAGATACCTGAATAAAGCTTATATGTTATATGACTACCAGCTTATCAAAATAAGGGTGGACAAGCATTTTGATCCGCTCAGGAATGAAAATGAATTCAATGTTCTGCTGGAAAAGATGGGGATGAATGAGTAGTATTGAACATAAATCTCAGCCTGATAATTTTTTAATTCAATGCTATTTATTTGCCCTTATTCACCCATTGACATATTCACAAATTCACCTGAAGCCACGACAATGAGCTTGGTTGACCCTAATGGTGGTCGTGATCGACGATTTCGAATCCGCAATTAGGGCAACTATGCGTTTTGGGTTTTCTTGCTTTACGCATTTCTTCAATAAACCCCGCCGTAATAATCCCTGCAGGAAGCGCCAATAATGCGACGCCGGTTAAAGCAATTACAGCAGTGAAAATCTTTCCTACAATTGTTACCGGTATCATATCGCCATAACCAATTGTTGTAAGTGTTACAACACTCCACCATAACGTGGCAGGAATGCTTGAAAACTTGTCCGGCTGTGCAATGTGTTCTGAAAAATACATTATACAGGAAGAAAGGATGATCAATCCGACTGTCATAATCAAGCTGATTAATAACTCCTGTGCCTTGTTTTTGAAAACGCTCGTCAGCACTCTCGCCGACGACATATAGCTGGTTAATCTGAATATTCTTAAAAAACGGAGCAGCCTGAGTAACCTGAATACCCTGAGATCCAGTATAAAAAAGGCGTGCAAATAATAGGGAAGGATAGCGAGCAAATCAATTATTGCGCCGATGGTAAAAATATATCTAACACGTCCCCAGAACCAATGGTGGTATCGTTTTTCCTGCGTGGCGCTCCACACTCTAAGCAAATATTCGATGGTGAAAATGATAACAGAAAACAGATCAAAATTGTCGAAATACGTTTTATAATTCTCATAAAGTTCCTGCTCTGTTTCGAGAATAACGGCAATAACGTTTAACACAATAAGTACAACAAGAAAAACATTGAGAAGCTTATCCCATCTGGATGTTCCGGAGATGGGATGCATGAGTGTGTAAACCTTATGCTTAAGCGCTCTGTACATACTGTTATTCCTTAAAGACTTAAAGTTATCAAAAGGAATTGAAGCTTTCTCTTCCTGTTAAGCACAACCGAAGGTTATTTTATTCCCAGCTCCTCCTGAATTTTCTCCAGGCTCTTTCCTTTTGTTTCCGGAAGGAACCGCCAAACGAAAATGAGATGCAACACCATCATAACAGTATAAAAAATGAAAGAGTAGTACCCGCCATTCGGGCTGCTTTTAACGATAACGGGAAATGCATATGAAATAATTGCGGCCATTATCCAGTGGGTAAAGCTTCCTAAAGAACCACCCTGCGAACGAACAGAATTTGGGAAAATTTCTGAGATGAATACCCATATTACTGCACCCTGCGAAAAACCAAAGAAACCGATAAAGCCGATAAGATACCAAACCACGTTTTTGTTCGCCACACCCGGATCTTTAAATGCATAGGCTGTCAATCCCAGAAACAGTATCATTCCGAGAGAGCCTATAATCAATAATTTTTTTCGGCCAAACTTATCGATGACGGCCATTGCCAGTAGTGTAAAAACAAGGTTCGCTGTTCCGATATAAATAGATTGAAGGTATGCGTTGGAGCTGTCGAAGCCGGCCATTTCAAAAATCCGCTTGGAATAGTAAATGATTGCATTTATTCCCGACAACTGGTTAAACATTGCCAGTATTACTGCAAAAAATATTGGTTTACTATATCGTGGTTGGAATAGCTTTTCTTTTATATCCGTTACAGAAGCTTTTATACCGTCTACTACTTTTTGTGGATTGGATTCTCCTATTTTCTCCATAATTGGAATAGCCTTTGCCGTTTCATTATTCAATACAAGCCATCTTGGCGACTCGGGAATCATTCTTACCAGCAATGCAAATAATCCGGCAGGCACTACCATAATCCCCAACATCCATCTCCAGGAGTCTTCGCCGCTAGCTGCAAAAAAATAATTGGAGATATAAGCCACAAATATGCCTAACACAATATTCAGTTGGAAGGAACCTGCCAATCGTCCACGGAGGTGGGCGGGAGAAATTTCTGAAATATACATGGGTCCCACAACTGATGATGCCCCCACTGCCACGCCGCCAATAAACCGCATCGCAACAAATAGCAATAAGCCCGGAGACAAAGCACAACCGATTGCTGAAACCACATACATTAGCGCGATCGCAAATAGAACCTTTTTCCTTCCAAATTTCTGAGCAGGAACCCCTGCAATTATAGAGCCCAAAATGGTTCCAAACAGGCTTGAAGCCACGGTTAAACCTAATTGATTAGCTGTTAGTCCCCACAATTTTTCAATGGTTTGTTCTGCACCTGAAATAACCGCAGTTTCAAAACCAAATAGAAAACCGCCTAAAGCGGCGATCAATGCGATTCGTACGGCATAGCTCATGGCAAAGGTTTTGGTTGAATAAGGAAGATAGTCAAAAGGCGGGTTTCAAATAACTGAAAAACTAAGATTTATTTACAATTGATTAGATTGCTTAAACGATTTAATTCAACGATTATGAGTCAACCTCTCTGGGGTATCGACCTGGGTGGCACCAAAACGGAAGGTGTTATTGTAACTGCTGAAGACGTTACCAACCCTTTGATTCGCCATAGAATCGACACGCAGAAAGAAAAAGGCTATTCTCATATCCTTGAGAATATTTGTTTCCTGGTTGACAAGATGGCGAAAAAAACCAGGCTTTCGCCAGATCGGATAGGTATCGGTACACCGGGAATAAAAGATCCGTTGCTCCAAACAATGATCAATTGTAATACAACTGTTCTCAATGGAAAATATCTGCAGCAGGATCTTGAAAAAAAACTGGGCATTCCTGTATTGCTGGAAAATGATGCAAATTGTTTTGCGCTGGCAGAAACACAATGGGGTGTAGTAAAACGCGACCACCCTGATGCACGCATTGTTTTCGGCATTATTATGGGAACAGGAGTGGGAGGTGCGATAATTGTAAATGAGAAAGTGTGGCCGGGGAAACATGGTATTGCCGGAGAATGGGGTCATAATTTTTTACACGAAAGCGGAGGACCCTGTTACTGTGGGAAAACCGGATGTGTAGAAACAATTCTCTCAGGACCAGCGCTCGAGAATTTCTATTTTCAAATTTCCGGCTCGCATCTAACACTGAAAGAGATTTATTGTAAAAATCTTTCCAAAAGCGATGATCATGCAATTGAAACCATTGGGCGCCTGCATGAGTTTTTTGGAAGGGGGCTTGCAGCAGTAATTAATTTGCTGGATCCGGATGTGATAGTAGTAGGTGGCGGCGTAGGAAATATTGACAGTCTTTATACGGTTGGGATTGAGAGTATAAAGAAGTACATATTTAATACCCGGCTAAGCACTCAAATCGTAAAACCAATATTGGGTGATAGTGCCGGTGTTTTTGGCGCCGCTGCTCTTGGTATTTGCCAATAGCAAACATTTCATTTATCTTTTTAATCTATATACGATTGCTTTTATTTCCGTAAATTTTCTTTTGAAACAGTATCATGATGAATAGTGCGCGTTATCTGAAGTTATTGGGGCTTCCGGCTTTATTTGGCACTCACAGGACCAAAGAAATTCTGCATGTAAATCCTACAGTTATCCCTCTCAGAGAGGAAGCAAATGAAGTTTCTGTGTCAGTATTTGATTATGATGCAGATAATTTATTTGAAAAGAAATCATCAAGTGTGGAAGATTGTTTTGATTACAAAACCTCTAATCATACCAGCTGGATTAATATTGATGGCCTTCGAAAGTCAGATGTGGAAAGCGTTTGCACACATTACGGTGTTCATCCGCTATTGGTAGAAGATATTTTAAGCATGCACCAGCGCCCCAAAATGGATGAGGTGGAGGGAGTGATGTTTTGTTTACTGAATATGCTGTACTACAATACACAAAAGAATAGTGTGGAGATAGAACAGATCAGCATTGTTTTGGGAAAAGACTTTGTTATTTCATTCCAGGAAGATGCAAGCAGAGACGTTTTTAACCCTTTAAGAACCCGTTTGGGTTTAGCTAAAAGTCAGATACGACAGAAAGCCGCCGATTATCTTTTATATGCGATGCTTGACCTCATCGTAGATAATTATTTCCTCGTAATGGAAAAACTCAGCGATCAAATCGAGATCCTGGAAGAGGAAGTTATCCGGCGAAGCAACACCAGGTCGCTTGTAAAAATTAACCAGCTCCGAAAAGAACTGATTATACTGAAAAGAAATATTGCTCCCGTTCGTGACTTGCTAAGTGCAATTATAAGAAGCGAAAGTGAACTGCTGGATGATAAAACAACAAAATATTTTAAAGACATTTATGATCATATTGTTCAGGCCTATGACCTTAGTGAAAACTATCGTGATGTTATGATGAGTTTGCAGGATTTATATATCAATAATGTAAACCTCAAAATGAACGAGGTGATGAAGGTAATGGCAATAGTTACCAGTGTACTGGCCCCGGCAACTGTCATTGGCGGCATATTTGGAATGAACTTCGAAGTGATTCCGTATGCACATCATAAATGGGGTTTCTATTTTGCAGTGATGACGATGTTGTTTTTTCCAATATGGATGTTGTGGATATTTAAAAAACGCGGCTGGTTTTAATTTCTATTTTTTGTTTCTTCACCCATAATTTTTCTGACATGAAAATTTTACTTTCCTTTTTATTCAGTCTTCATTTTGTTGCAGGATGCGCACAGTCAGAACCTGAAAAAAAACTGAAGGAGATGAATATTACGCTTAATGTAATGAGTAAACCTATTGCCAATTATGTAAAATATGTGAAAACCGGCAATCTTGTTTTTTTAAGTGGTCACGGACCAATAAATGACAAAGGTCAAAATGTAACGGGCAAATTGGGAAAAGACCTCACGATAGAAGAAGGCTACGCAGCGGCGAGATTAGTGTGCCTTGATTTATTATCTACCTTAAAAGATGCTACCGGCGGAGACCTTGGAAAAGTGAAGCGCATAGTTAAAATTCTTGGCCTTGTAAACTGTACAGCAGAATTCGCTGATCAGCCGAAAGTGATGAATGGTTGTTCAGATCTGTTGGTAGCCGTTTTTGGAGAGAAAGGCAAACACGCCAGATCTGCAGTTGGAACAAATGCACTGCCTGGAAATATTGCTGTAGAAATAGAAATGGTAGTGGAACTTGAGTAACTATTTTCTTTTATAAACAGGAACGGTACTGCAGGGTTCACCGTACATCAATGTTTTTACAACCGGCTTCAGCAATAATGTTATTTGCAGGTATGCATAAGCGTTAATATCAACATCACCACATCCTTTTACAACAACCCGCTGATCTATAAATTTCATTGTGTCCAGCGAATTAATATTTAAAAGCGTTTTTGCCTTTATGGTTTCTTCAACCGCTCCGGGAAATATAAATGATGCGTGAGGCTGCAAATATGTAACAACAAGCATATACGCCCAATTGGGAATTATAGCATCTGCAGAACAGTAAACTGCTACAGCCTTTTGGCTGTACAAAGTCCAGTTGTGATCAATGAGTGCTGATCTGAAATCTTTTTCTTTCAAGATTAAACTCATAAATAAAAAGTCCTTCAGGTCAAAAGAAACTACTTCTTCAACCGGAAGAAAATCTTCCAGATCAAGTGTAATCAAACCACTTTCAGCGACCTTATTGATAATTGCCTCACTCATTTTCTTTGCGTTTACTTTTCAAATTTAATAATTATTTACAGGCCGTTTTGTTAATGGTTACTACAAGTTGGTAGTTAAAAACAAAAGCTCCCGTTAAGGGAGCTTTGTTAGTCTTCTCATGAGCATACAATGTTATTAATAACCCGCTTTTCTTCTTTCGTCTTCAATATCTGCCGATTTGCGGAGAGATTCCAATGTACTATATGATGCAAACTGCTTCAACTGTGCTTCCAGACTTTTCCTCTGCAACTTTACATCCACACCCATGCCTGCAAGCGCACCAACCTGATTGGTTCTGATAACAAACACGCCATTCTGTCCTTCTATTGGCTTTGATAATTTAGACAGGTTGTCTTTGTTAAACGCTGCGCCAATCACTTTAGGCTCACTACCGAGGTTAGCTACAAAAGGATCTGAAAATCTGAGTGTATCCACCTGATTCACCTGGCCTCCAATTGCCGTTGCAATTGCTTCCAACGTTGATGCAGTACCAATTTTCCTTATTATTTCTGCGGCTTTTTTCTTATTTCTTAAAACCGGCTCAACCATAATTCTTGCCGTTGATGCTGACTGCACTCCTTCTTCATGTGTGCCGGTAATCATGGCCACAACGTATTTATCTTTTAGATCGAATGGCTCGGATATTGTTCCCACTTTATTCTCATAAATCCATTTGACGAATGGCCTTGAAGGCATTCCTGCCACCGAGTAGTCCATTTCACGGATATTATCAGCAATCAATTTTGGAAGATTCTGCTTGTTGGCTGTTTCATCAAAAGCTTTTGGTGAGCGGCTGTTACCCGCAAACTGAATTGCAGCTGATTGCGCAGCATTATCTGTTTCTTCACTCGCAATTACTTTTTTAGCGAGGTAAGCCACTTTGTAAGCTTCTTCAAAATTTTTCTGACTCAGCACTTCAAGAATATGGTAACCAAAAGAAGTTTTCACCACCTCTCTGTCACCGGTTTTTCCATAGAATATGAAGTCATAAAATTCCCTGGCGAGGTTAACATCTGCCGTACTGAAATTATATTCTCCAGCATTGTTCTTGCTACCCTGATCATCACTTAACTGGGCAGCGAGGGCACCAAAATTTGCACCTGAGCGAACAGCTGCAATTACGCTGTCAGCAGTTCTCTTGGCAGTACTGTCCGGACGAATTTGAGCACCTGTTTGCGGATCAACTGTTCCAATAAGGATATGGCGGCACTTCACTGAATCAGGAACTGTTCGTACTGCAATTTTTTTAGCCAGCACAAATGAACCCGCATCAGCATATGGACCAACCACAGTACCTGCGGGCATATCAATAATAGACTGTTTAGCGCCCATCTGCAATTTTGATCCTAATGAATAACCATCATAATATGGAAGAGTTGTATTATTTCTTGTTACAAATGCTTTCGCGTCTGTTGTGCTAAGAAATTCTTCTTTCAAACCATTCAATTGATTAATGACTGAAGCGGTATCAGCCCCGGTCGGATTTGCATCAAACACTACATATGAGATGCTTCTTGTTTTTTCCTGTTTGAAATCTTCTTTATGTTTA
Organism: Chitinophagales bacterium; assembly: GCA_031425315.1. GTDB lineage: Bacteria > Bacteroidota > Bacteroidia > Chitinophagales > Chitinophagaceae > Pollutibacter. The sequence continues at coordinate 15,133 of JANPJC010000278.1, read as the reverse complement.
TCTATATAATCAGCAATTTCTTTATCTGATATTTTCAGCGATGCCAAACTATCACTGATCGTTCCATAAGGAGCGCCGGTGAAACTTATCGAAGCAAACCCTGTATTGTCAGCATTCAGTTTTTCAACCATCCAGGTGGGAACATACACGCCGTTCGTAAACAGGGAATTATATTTATCTGTAAGCAAACGGATATGTAGCGGATTGATCAGCTGATCATTAACCATTTTCAGATCCTCAGACTTTTTGCTTTTCTTTAAATTATTAAACCAGGTGCGTGCTGCCTGGATATCATACATACCGGTATTCTGGTTAGTAAAGAGCTGCTTAAACTCCTGTGGTGCGTCATCACTAAACAAAAGATTGCCCAGCTCTTTAGCTGTTAAAGACAACCCAAGCTTATCAGCTTCTCCTCTTACCAGTTCCTCCTGAACATATCCGTTCCAGATACTTTCAACAATATTCTGTGTAACCATTTCATTGGTTTGCATACCCTGCTGACGGTAATTCTGTTCTGCCATGTTCACTTTGCTGCTAAATTCCACAGCATCAATATCTTTACCATTGATTGATCCGACTGTAGTAGACGGGCTTGCAAACGAGTTACCGGTTTTACCAATAAAAGCGTCTTGTACAAGAAATCCGATCAGACTCAACGCAATAGCAGTTGTAAGCAGAACGGCGGCCTTGTCACGGATTTTCTGAATAATTGACATAATATGATTAGTATGTTTTTAAAATGGAGGGCAAAAATAGTCTAAAAATGCTTATCAACAAATTGTGGAAAACACTTAAAATCAGCACAGATATTGCATTTCAGGACTTTATTCTAACCCTTTTATATAAATGGCAATTTTATGAGGGTCTTCCCTGGAAGGAAGCTAAATCGGTTTTACACATCTCTTTGTGAATTCAACACGAAGTTTGTGGATAAGCCGGGAAAAGGACAAGGGAAATGGTTAGTTATTTGAGTGAAAGATTACGGGTGATGGATTTTTTAATGAAACCGAAGGATAAATCATAGTTTATCAGTATATAATCCACAGCGAAATTTGTAAATTCCTGAATGCAGTTTTTAACCATGGGGTTTGTCCACTGATGTTGAAAAAGTTTGTATAGTATTACTGGAACTTATTAAATCGATCTTAATAACATGTGGACAGCCGTTGATAAACCAGATTATCATTAAATTCAAAAATTATTATTGCTGAATTATCCACTAATCCACAGCCGTAATAGTAGTAGTTTATTTTATAAATATTATAATACTATAAATACTATGCCTGATATTAACATTGAAATTGAGCCGGCAAAAAAAAATTTACTGCGCGCCGGATTTCTTGATATGCAAGTGGATCCAACATTAGATTTGTTTGCAGCCATCAGGCGACTGAAAGAAGAAAAAAATGCAATTCTGCTGGCACACTATTACCAGGAAGCCGATATCCAGGATGTTGCTGATTACATCGGCGACAGTCTTGGGCTTGCACAACAGGCTGAAAAAACAGAAGCAGACATCATCATTTTTGCCGGAGTACACTTTATGGCTGAAACGGCTAAAATTCTGAATCCTTCCAAAAAGGTCATAATACCCGATTTAAAGGCCGGTTGTTCCCTGAGTGATAGTTGTCCCCCGCCCCTGTTCCAAAAGTTCAGGGAAGAGCATCCAGATCACGTTGTAGTGTCATACATCAATTGCAGTGCTGGGATAAAAGCACTTAGTGACGTAATTTGCACCAGCAGCAACGCAAAAATTATAGTGGAGAGTTTTCCGCCGGAACAGAAAATAATTTTTGCGCCTGATAAAAACCTTGGCGCTTTTATCAACAAAGTTACCGGCCGTGATATGCTGTTATGGAATGGCGCCTGTATGGTTCATGAAATATTCAGCCTGGAAAAAATCACTCAGTTGAAAGTGCGGCATCCGGAAGCCAAATTGATTGCACATCCGGAATGTGAAGACCCTGTGCTTAAAATAGCTGACTTTATAGGTTCTACAACGCAGTTACTGAAATATACCAGGCAGGATCCGGCTTCATCATTTATCGTAGCCACTGAAACAGGGATACTTCATCAGATGATAAAAGATTCGCCTGAAAAAACTTTTATCCCCGCACCTCCCGATAATGCCTGCGCCTGTAATGATTGTCCGCATATGAAATTAAACACTCTTGAAAAACTATACCTTTGCCTGGAATATGAATTACCTGAAATTCATATGGACGAACAACTTCGGCAAAAGGCAAGAGTACCGATTGATCGAATGCTTGAAATTAGTGCCAAAGCCGGTTTATAGTTTTTATAAAATTCAAGTTTTTTTTAAATGAAGCAGATTTCATTTCTGGTTTTGTTTACTTATCTTTTTGCCTGCTCCACTCCTAATAGAATTGCTGAGCGGTTTACAGGTGAGGATAAACAGGTATTTGATTTGATTGAGCGCCTGAAAAAAAATCCTGGTGATAAACAAGCTGCTGAAGCGTTACCTGAAATTTACAGACAAGCAGCGGATTTAAGAAGATCACTTACTGCGGAGGCAAGAAATAATCTCGCCCCGGGTGACAGGCATATGGATGTTGCCGATCAACTTGAAGTGATGAAAAGGATGTTTAACGAAATAAAAAACACTCCTGCTGCTTATAAGGTTGTTCCAACTCCATGGGATCCATCAAATGCAATTGCAAGGGCGAAAAATTCTGCTGCCGATGAATATTATGAGCAGGGATTAACATTTTTGAACTATAACAACAGGGCATATGCTTCAAAGGCATATGAAATGTTCAATAAGGCCAATAATGCTGTTCCGGGATTTCAGGATGTGCGCAACCTTATGGCCAGGTCACAAGATCTGGCAACAATCAAAGTAGTAGTTAAACCGGTAAATTATCATAATTATGGTTTCAACTACTGGGGTTTTCAGAACGATTTTTTGCAATCACAGATGGTTCGTGATCTCAATGCTTCATCATTTAGAAATGTGAGGTTTTTTTCTGATTGGGAAGCGCGTTCCAATCAAATACAGGTAGATAAAATAGTTGAATTGAATTTTGTTAGTTTATACATTGGCCAGGTACGCAGCAGAAATAACAGTTATAACAGAACCGCACAGGTGCAGGTTGGACAAACAAAGTCAAATCCCCCAAAGCCAATATACAATACCGTTAGTGCTACTGTTTTTGTAACCACGAGGGTGATGGAAAGTAATTCATCACTTGAATGCCGTATATACGATTGGCCAACAGGAAATAATGTTTTATTTGACAGGTTTCCCGGATATTATAACTGGACAAACAGCAGTGCCAGTTTTCGGGGTGATAGACGGGCGCTGACAAATGAAGATTGGGCGCTGATCAGCAACAGTAATTTACCCGGACAAACTCCCGGCCGTACGGATATTGCTTCAAGACTGATTAACGAATCGTACGGTTTACTCCTGAGCAGAATAAGATCAGGTGTGCAATTTTATTAATAATGAATAAAAATATTGATACAATTGTTTTCGATCTTGGTGCCGTGTTGATCGATTGGAATCCTGACTATCTTTTCAAAAAAATTATTAGTGATGAATCCGAAAGACGCTGGTTCCTGAGTAATATCTGCACACCGGATTGGAATGAAGAACAGGATGCCGGAAGATCATTGAAAACCGCAACCGAAGTGCTTATTGAACGATTTCCTCAGCACAGGGAAAATATAAAAGCTTATTATGACCGATGGGAAGAAATGCTCAATGGGCCAATAGAAGGAACAGTCGATTTGTTTAGATTATTGAAAGAAAAAAATCAGTTTAAATTTTATGCATTAACAAATTGGAGTGCTGAAACTTTTCCAATTGCACTTCGTAAATACGACTTTCTACATTGGTTTGATGGCCGGTTAGTATCAGGAGAAGAAAAAACCAGAAAACCTTTTGTTGAGTTTTACAGAACATTAATTACAAGATTTTCCATTACGCCGGAAAATTCAGTTTTTATAGATGATAATTTCAGAAATATCGGACCGGCAGCAGAATTGGGAATGAAAACAATTCACTTCACAAGTCCTGAAAATCTTGACCTTAGTCTCAAGGAATTACAGCTGATTTAGTACACACTGTTAAGGATAATATAATTAGAAAAAATATTGTAACACCAGGTATTCCTTTACTGTCAAATTTGTAAAGGAATATTTATGGCTCGGCTGGTATATGTGATTTTGTTGGTTCCAATAATGTTAATTGGAGCGTGCAACAGTTCCAAAATAAACAACAATACTGAAGAAAAAATAATCAACCAAAAATTAAAGAAGCTTAAAAGGAATCCTTTAGATCTTGAATTAAAAAGAGAGATTGAAGAATTATATTTTTTGGCTGTAAATCAACACCAGTCGCGGTTAGATGCTATAGAATCTATTACTGATTTTAGCCGTTACGATAGAATAATCAGAGAATATGGTAACATGCAGAAGTTAAATGACCTGATAAGGTTTTCTTCGGCAGGTAATTTTTTACTCCCTAGCAATTATTACAAAGAAGTTGAAGCCGTTCGGGAAGAAGCAGCTTCAATATTGTATCAAAAAGGGTTAGATAATTTACAGATTAATAATAGGACAAACCTTAAAGAAGGATGGAGTAATTTTAAGCGCATAAAAAATTATGTTCCTTCATACAGGGATACTGATTTAAAGATAAAAGAAGCATTTCAACTTGCTACTATTAATATAGTTATTAACCCAGTACAATTTAGGCAACCATATAGAAACGTTAGTACTACCGGATTCTTGTTAAGTCAATTACCAGATAAATTAGTATCAGATATTGGCTCTCCAAAATACTCCGGTGTTCCTGCAAAATTTCATACTCACAGAAACCGACCCTCTTTTGGAACTCAAAGATCATGGGAGTTAGATATCACATGGGTGCCCTACCAGTTAAGCAGTTCCGGAGTTTCAAGGGAGACAAAAAAAGTATCGGGAAATATTAAAGATGGTGTGGATAGCCTCGGTAAACAACTGTACAAAACAGTACATGCCGTGATTAATATTGAACGTAAAAACTATAATATTTCAGGTGGTGTTATTTACTTTTTAAATGATTTAGCGTCGGGAGAACAGGTGAGTGTTGGAGATGTTAAATCAAGTTTTACGAAGTATTTTGAAAGAGCCAGGTATAGTGGTGATTCAAGGGCATTAAGTACTGAAGATTGGAATCAGATCAATAATAGAAAGGTTAATTATTCAGATGATATAGAAATAGAGGAAGAATTACTCAGGCGGATCTATCCTGAATTATTGAATAAAATAAGAAATGAAGTTGACTGGTGAAGCTGTAGAATGCCGCATCTGAAATGTTGCGGCTATTTTAAAATCTGATAGGCTATAAAACTTAAAACGTAAGCAATAACTGTCATCATAACAAACTGTATCAACGGCCATTTCCAGGTGCCTGTCTCTCTTTTTACGACTGCCAGCGTGCTCATACATTGCATGGCAAGAACATAAAAAACCATTAAAGAAACTCCTGTTGCAAGGTTATATACTTTTGATCCGTCGGGCCTTACTGCAGCATTCATTTTGTTTCTTAATGTCGGATTTTCTTCATCCACATCTCCTCCAACTGAATACAGAGTAGCCATCGTTCCTACAAAAACTTCACGGGCAGCAAAAGAGGTAATGAGCGCTATTCCGATTTTCCAATCATAACCAAGTGGTTTAATAATAGGTTCGATGGTGCGGCCCAAAATTCCGGCATAAGAATTTTCCAGAAGGGCAGTATTTTTCAAACTCTCCAGTTCGTCGGTCTGATCAGGGGATAGAGCAATACGGGAGCTGTAGTCTTTTTCAATTTCGGATCTTTTATCTCCGGGTCCATAGGAACTTAAAAGCCAAAGAATCATAGATATTACCATGATTACTTTCCCTGCGTCGAAAACAAAAATCTTTGCTTTCTCAAGCATAGTGATACCAACATTTTTCCATCTTGGCGGCCTGTATAAAGGCAATTCAAGTATGAAAAAGCTTTTTTCATTTATTTTAATGAGCCATTTTAGTATTGAGGCCACGCCTAATGCTACCAGAATACCTAAAAGATAGAGGGCCATCATTACCAGTCCCTGAATACTAAAGATTCCAAACAGCAGTTCACGTGGAATGACAAGCGCAATAAGGATGGTATAAACCGGAAGTCGCGCACTGCAACTCATGAATGGCGTTACTAAAATTGTAAGTAACCTTTCTTTCCTGTTTTCGATGTTTCTCGCACTCATAATAGCAGGTACCGCGCAGGCAAAAGCGCTGATCATAGGCATCACGCTTTTTCCATTTAAACCGGCTTTGCGCATAATTTTATCCGAAAGAAAACTTATTCGCGCCATATAGCCGGTATCCTCCAGCAATGTGATCAGCCCAAATAAAATCATGATTTGTGGAATAAAAACAACTATACCACCAAGGCCGGCCACAATACCATTAACGAGTAAATCTGTCAACCATCCCGCCGGCAGATTGGTTTCAAGCCAGGCACTTATCACACTAAAAAACCATTCAATGGCATTCATTGGATATTCGGCCATTATAAAAACACTCTGGAAAAGAAGGAATAATACAGCCAGCATTATTACGTATCCCCAAACACGATGGATTAGGATATCGTCGATTCGCTCAGTTGCCTTTTTTCTGTCTTCCTGCGTTGGTTCCTTAACCGAGCGTTGCATGATTTCCCGAATCCTGGAATACCTGGCCTGAATTTCCTCGGCCTGAATCCTTGTGTGGTTAAAACCGTGAGATTTTTCAATCTGTTCTATTTGCGATTGCATTGGTGGTTCAAAACCAAACGATTCATGATTGATGAGATAATGGACCGCTGTATAGTCTGATAGGGTTGGAAAAATCTCTTTAATACTTTGAACAGCCGGAGAAGCCAAACTGGATAAAGGAATAAAGTGGGAGTCGTTTCTGGCTGTGTTTTTTCTGACTTCTTCCTGGATAGTCTGCTTAAGTTTATCAATTCCCTTGTTAGTGCGGGGATTAATTGAAACAACGGGAATATTAAGCGCTGCCGCCAATTCATCAACTTCAATTTTTATTCCTCTTTTCCGCGCAAGGTCCATCATTGTTAATGCGAGGACAGTAGGTTTGCCAAGATCCATTACCTGCGAAACATATAATAGATTACGCCTTAAGTTACTGGCGTCTGCAACCACAACCAAAACATCCGGATTGTCGGGTTGCTCGGGTTGCAGCAATGCTTTATAAGCCACCCATTCATCTGTGCGACGGGGGTAAAGGCTGTAAGATCCGGGAAGGTCGAGAATTGAATATTTTTCTTTGCCCGGAAAATTGCTGATGCCAGTTTTTTTATCAACTGTAACTCCAGGAAAATTTCCCACTTTCTGGTTAAGACCAGTAAGGACATTGAATAATGAACTTTTTCCACTGTTCGGATTGCCTAATAACGCTATATGTACCAATTCTTTCAAAGTTCAGAATTCGCAAAAATAGGTTCAATTCGTCTCAATGATTTACGAAAACCGTAAAAAAGACAATATGGTGTGATTTATGTACAAATCATAATTTTTAATCTTTTACATAGGGCAATCGACGCTTACCGTTTAACTTTGCCCGCATTGAACTGATATTACGTATGAAAAGTTTAGTTGTTGTTTTTCTTTTTTGTAGCCAGTTTGTTGTTGCGCAGAAACTATCAAGAGCGGATAGAACAGTTGTTGCGGGACTAAAATCGCATATTTCATTCCTCGCAGATGATAAGCTCGAAGGGCGAAGGGCCGGTTCTCCCGGAGAAAAATTAGCGATTGAATACATATCTTCTCAATTTCAAAAGGCGGGGCTAAGTCCCAAAGGAACTTCTTCTTTTTTGCAATCTTTTGAGATTTCAGAGGGGAAGCAAATAATGAAGAGTAGCATTTTTCAGATAGATCAGCATGAATTAATTCCGGGGACGGAATTTTTTCCTTTTGCTTTCAGCCCCAATACATCAAATATAGAAGCCGTTTTATCTCCGTCGTTGGCAGAAGGTGGACTACCATGGTTTAAAGATATCGGCGATATCCTGATGAATAATAAAGACAACCCTCATTTTGATTTGCAAACCGAATTACGGAACGAAATAAAAAATGCTGCCGCTAAGGGAGCAAAGGCATTGATATTTTATAATCAGTCCGCTATTCCAGACGGTCTGAAGTTTGAAGAAAAAGATAAATCAGAAACTGCAGGAATTCCGGTGTTTTATCTCACTGCAACTGCCAGGCAAAAATATATGGCGGATTTATCTGCTTCTTATGATATCAAATTGAAGTCGGATGTTGGAACAAAAAAAAGAGACGCGGCAAATGTGGTAGGATATATTGATAATGGCGCTGCTTCTACTGTTGTACTCGGTGCACATTTCGATCACCTGGGTTATGGCGAAGACGGCAACTCTATGTTGAGAAATGGAGAGAAGTCGATTCATAATGGTGCTGATGATAACGCAAGTGGAACAGCAGCATTAATTGAACTGGCTAAAATTTTAAAGAAGTCAAAATCAAAAAAACAGAACTATTTATTTATTGCATTTTCAGGTGAAGAGCTGGGTTTGTTCGGTTCAAAATATTATGTTGAAAACCCAACGATAAATTTATCCGCAGTTAATTTTATGATTAATATGGATATGGTGGGGAGATTGAATGATAGCTCAAAAACGATTACTGTTGGCGGATACGGTACTTCTCCTTCATGGAGTGGGTTGCTATCCGGAATAAAAAAAACTTCATTTAATATTAGAATTGATTCAAGCGGTACTGGTCCGAGTGATCATACGTCTTTTTATCGCAAAGATATTCCCGTACTGTTTTTCTTTACGGGATTGCATACAGATTATCACAAACCAAGTGATGATGCTGATAAAATTAATTACAATGGAGAAGTGCAGATTGTGCGATATATCCAGGCTGTAGTAGAAAAATCTCAGCCTTTGGGGAAATTAGCATTTACCAAAACCCGCGAACAGCAAATGGGTACTTCCAGCAGGTTCAGTGTTACCATGGGTATTATGCCTGATTATACTTATAGTGGTGCAGGTGTTCGTGTAGATGGCGTTTCAGACGGAAGGCCTGCTCAAAAAGCGGGTCTTAAGGCTGGTGATATTGTAGTACAACTAGGCGACTATAAAATAAATTCAGTGGAGTCATACATGCAGGGACTTGGAAAATTTAAAAAGGGAGATGCAACTAAAGTAAAAGTAAAAAGAGGCACTGAAGAACTAACCTTTGATATAGCATTCTGATGAAGTTAAAAATGGACACTAACCAGATGCTCGAAGAATTCTTCGATGGAGCTAAGTTGCTGGGTATTGTTGCACCTGTGAAAGGATATCAGTTTTGCTGGCAGATCAATCAGTCTCTCCAGGTGGATTTTAGAATCAATCATGATTTTGAAATTCAATTAGATAAAAAGAAACGGAAATATTTTTTCTCCGTGTACGCATATAATGAACCTAACAGTTCTCTCTCTCATTTTTTATATCATAATCAGTTTGATGGGGAGTACTTATTGCCGGAGTTTAAACATCTTGACTATCTCTGGCTACTCAAAGGCGATATAATTAAGGAAGATGAAATAGTGAGTTTGCAACAGTCTATTAAAACTATTTCTGCAGTACAGTTAGTTACAGAATTAACTAATGATAAGATCAAAAATAAAGGTCATCTTGTTTTTTAAATATTTAATTATGTGGACAGAAAAGGAAAACAAACTGTATAGAAAATTTGAATTCAGGAATTTTTCGGAAGCGTTTGCATTCATGACACGTGTAGCTTTTGCCGCAGAAAAGATGGATCATCATCCATTATGGACAAACGTTTACAATACTGTGGAATGCTGGTTATCAACTCATGATGCAGGTGATATTGTTACGGAAAAAGATAGAAAGCTAGCCGAGAAAATTGATAAAATTTTCGGTTCATAGTTTTTAAGATTAAAAGCACACATAAAAAAAGACGGACCATACGGACCGTCTTTTTTTTGTGTGTGCTATTTGAAGAATTACCTGTTCATGTTGGTGAGGAATTCGTAATTATCTTTTGTACCTCTCATTTGTTTAAGAATCAGATTTAATGCTTCTTCACTATTCATGTCTGCCAAATGATTACGCAAAACCCAAAGTCTTTGAAGTACTTCTTTTTCCAATAGCAAATCTTCTCGTCTTGTTGATGAGCCCGTAAGATCGATTGCAGGGAAAATTCTTCTGTTCGCCAATCTGCGATCAAGAACAAGTTCCATGTTACCGGTTCCCTTAAACTCTTCAAATATCACTTCGTCCATTTTGCTTCCGGTTTCAATTAACGCAGTAGCAAGTATAGTTAAAGATCCGCCGTTTTCAATTTTCCTTGCAGCACCAAAAAATTGTTTTGGTTTCAACAATGCATTTGCCTCAACACCGCCCGACAACACTTTACCTGATGAAGGAGCTACAGTATTATGTGCCCTTGCTAACCTCGTAATAGAGTCGAGCAATATGATTACATCGTGGCCGCACTCTACTAACCTTTTGGCTTTTTGTAATGCTATCGATGAAACTTTCACATGTTTTTCAGCCGGTTCATCAAAAGTGGAAGCTATTACTTCTGCTCTCACACTGCGCTCCATATCTGTAACCTCTTCAGGCCTTTCATCAATTAGCACCACCATCAGGTAGCAGTCTGGATGGTTCTCAGCGATAGCGTTTGCAACTTCTTTCAGTAACATGGTTTTACCAACCTTTGGTTGTGCCACTATGAGTCCACGTTGACCTTTACCGATAGGAGTGAACAGATCTATTAATCTTGTAGAGTAGTTATCAGATCTTGTAAACAGATTCAATTTTTCAAAAGGAAAAAGCGGCGTCAGATAATCGAATGGCACACGATCACGAACTTCTTCGGGAGATCTGTTGTTGATGGTTTCGACTTTCAGTAATGCAAAATATTTTTCACCTTCTTTTGGAGGGCGAACCGCACCATATACTGTATCGCCGGTTTTTAAACCGAATAATTTTATTTGTGATGGTGATACATAAACATCATCAGGGGATGATAAATAATTGTAATCACTGCTGCGCAAAAATCCATATCCATCAGGCATCATTTCTAGTACACCTTCGCTCAGGATTACGCCATCGAACTCAATATTAAAGTATTGTTCTTTTCTGGTTTGAAACTGCCTTGGATTCGACTCTGCCTCTGTTTCTGCAGGAGTTGGAGCAGGAATACCAGAGTCTTGTTGGGCGTTGGTTTCCTCAGCAGTAAACTCCTGTTGTTCCGAAGGGGAATTATAACTTTTTTCAGGTTGTGATGGTGGAGCTGAAAATTCCTCTGTTGCACGCGGTTTGCGGCTTAGTTTTTTCTCTGGCTTCTTCTCTTCAATCGGAGCAGGTTCCGCTTCCGGTTCTTCAGTAGCTGCGGGTTTTTTCTTTACAGCTTTCTTTTCTCTGGAAGGTTCATTTTCAACAATAGCTTCCTCTGTTGAATTTGCAGTAGTTGTTTTTACTATGCGTTTCTGACGTGCAGGTTTTTCTTCTTTTTTCCCGCCGGCAGTTTCGCTGTTCAATACAGCCTGCTTATCAAGAATTTTATAGATCAGATCTTGCTTGTCTGATTTCTTAGCATGAGGAATCTTAAGTTGTTCTGCTATATCCAGCAGTTCCGGAACGAGCATGTCGTTCAATTGTAGGATGTCGTACATAAAATCACAAAATAATTAAGGCAACAGCGGAATAGGCCTCGAAATTGAAATTTGAATTTGATTAAAGATTGACTGGAATTAGGTGTTACTGACGAGCCCGGGGAAAGAAGCAATAAGATCTATCAGTTGAATTCCAGAGCAATATTACATATAGTTTTACCAAAATGCAAAATTATTTGGCTGAGATCCGCCACAATACTGTTTTTTATTCCTTTTTTTAGTAAAACCAGTTAAATCACAGTATTGGGCGACGGCTTTCCCTCAGCGATATCAGATAAGTTTTGCAGGGTAACAGTTGCAATTTTGCTTAATGCCTCGTCAGTGAAAAATGCCTGGTGAGCCGTTACTAAAACATTGGGGAAGGACATTAACCGCATGATGGTATCGTCCGCAATAATGTTCTCTGAAAGATCCCGAAAGAAAAGGGTTTCTTCCTGTTCATAAACATCGAGTCCGAGGTAAGCGATTTTGCCTGATTTTAACGCGTCCACTACTGCAAGGGAATCTACCAGCGCACCTCTGCCAGTATTGATAAGCATTACGCCCGTTTTCATTCTGGCAATATTTGCAGTATTAATGATATGTCGCGTTTGATCGTTGAGTGGGCAATGAAGAGAAATGATATCTGCAATACCCAAAAGTTCTTCCAGTTGAACATATGTTACACCTATTTTCTCCATTTCGGCATTGCTGTTAATGTCAAAAGCCATAATCCGACAGCCGAATCCAATCATGATTTTGGCAAACACTTCTCCAATTTTCCCCATCCCAATAATGCCTATGACTTTTTCATTCAGATCGAAGCCAATCAGGCGGTCCAGAGAAAAGTTTCCCTCTCTGACCCTGTTGTAAGCTTTGTGTGTTTTACGGTTGAGCGTAAGGATCAATGCTACAGTATGCTCGGCCACAGCATATGGCGAATACGCTGGAACTCTTACTACACGCATCCCGGAAGCTTTTGCGGCTTCAAGATCAACATTATTATATCCTGCGCAGCGAAGTGCCACCGCCTTTACTCCTTTAGCTTTGAGTTGACCGATAACCGCAGCATTCACCTTGTCGTTTACAAACACACATATGGCTTCGCATCCTTCCGCAAGATTAACAGTACTTTCCTGAAGTGATGCTTCATGAAATAGAAGTTCGTGCCCTTTGTTGTACCTGTTAAAGTATTCTATGTCGTATGATTGGGATGAAAAGAATGCGACTTTCATGTACTCAATTTACAGTAAGCGGAGCGATTAAGGAATTTATTCGGTATAGGTTATATTTGCCGACTTTTAAGTGTTGGTGATATGTTTAACAAAAGAATCAAAATTAAAGAATTGCTTTCCTGGGCACCGGAACAACAGGAGGTAACGGTAATGGGATGGGTCAGGTCGTTTCGTAACAATCAGTTTATTGGATTGAACGACGGATCAAGTAACCAGTTATTGCAGGTGGTGGCCGAATTGGGAAAATTCGATGAAACGCTGCTAAAGCGGATTACGACATCAGCATCTCTTAAGGTTACCGGAACCCTTGTTCCGTCGCTGGGCAAAGGGCAGGTAATGGAACTTAAGGCTGACACGATAGAAATACTTGGTGATTCGGATGGAGAAAAATACCCGCTGCAGCCTAAAAAACATTCTCTTGAGTTTTTAAGGGAGATAGCCCACCTGCGTTTTCGAACCAATACATTCAGCAGTGTTTTCAGGGTACGCCATTCTTTGGCGTTTGCGATCCATCAGTTTTTTAACGAAAAAGGCTTTGTTTATCTGCATACACCAATCATTACGGCCAGTGATGCCGAAGGCGCCGGTGAAATGTTTAAAGTAACAACTCTTCCTTTTGATAATCCACCGCGGAATGAAGATGGAACCATCAACTACAAGGATGACTTCTTCGGCCGCAGTACTAATTTAACGGTAAGCGGACAACTGGAAGGAGAGCTAGGTGCAACTGCGCTTGGTGAGATTTATACGTTCGGCCCAACATTCAGAGCGGAAAACAGTAATACCACCCGTCACCTTGCTGAGTTTTGGATGATTGAACCAGAAATGGCTTTTTGCGATATTGAGGATAATATGAACCTCGCGGAAGAGTTTATTAAATACCTGATCTGTTATGTATTAAAAAATAATGCAGGTGATCTTGAGTTCCTTGATCAACGTCTTGCTGAGGAAGAAAAGCAGCTACCGCAGGAAAAACGTTCAGAACTTGGGTTATTAAACAAGCTGAATTTTGTTGTGGACAATAAATTTGAGCGGATCACCTATACAGATGCTGTAAATATTCTCCTCGATTCTCCAGCGTACAAGAAAAAGAAATTTCAGTATGATGTGAAGTGGGGGATAGATTTACAAAGTGAACATGAGAGGTATTTAGTTGAGAAACATTTCAAAAAACCTGTGATCGTTTCTAACTATCCAAAAGAAATAAAGGCTTTTTACATGCGGCAAAATGATGACGGGAAAACTGTTGCTGCAATGGATATCCTCGCTCCTGGTATAGGTGAAATCGTTGGAGGTTCACAACGAGAGGAGCGATTGGAAAAACTTATGGAAAGAATGGAGCAAATGCACATTCCTGCAGAAGAATTATGGTGGTATCTGGATACCAGAAGATATGGTACGGTGCCACATGCAGGATTTGGATTGGGTTTCGAACGAATGGTTCAATTTGTTACCGGGATGTTGAATATAAGGGATGTTATTCCTTTTCCGAGGGCGCCGAAACAAGCTGAGTTTTAAGTTTATCCATGTATTGAGCAGATCGGGATATGAGAGTGAAAGATAAGTTCAGCAGTATGGCTGCGATTAAATAATTCTTCCAGTATAGTATGCCTGCGTGGTACAATTAATAGCAGATCAAGATTATTTGTTTCCGCGAACGCGTGTATTGCTTCTTCAACATCTGCATTGTTGAGCAAATGATATTGAGGATTGAGATCCGCCATCATGTTGTGTAATGTAAATGTTTCATGCGCAGTGTCTGCTGTAAAATGTTTACCATCTTTATCTACATTTAGTATATGCAATTCTGCTTTAAAAAGGGAGCAGAATTTATGAATCCTTTCTGCATGAACGGTTTCCAGAATTGATTTGAAATCCACTGCAAAACCAATTTTTTGAATGGGTGAATATTTTGCACCCGGAGGTACAATTATTACCGGACATGTGAGCGTTTTAATTGCAGTTAATGTATTACTTCCCAGAAAAATTCTTTCAACACCGGTTGCCCCTTTTGTACCCATTACAACAGCGAGTGGGTTTTTCTGCTTTACCAGTTCTTCGAGTTCTGTATTGATCACACCAAGAATCGAAAGTGAATCCACTTTAATTTTACCAGAACTGATATGGTGAATATTATCTGATATTTCTTTGAGTTTTGTGTCCGAAATTTTTTTCAGATCCTCATAAGGAATACCAGTGATAGGGATCTCCGAAAGAGAAACGGGAAT
>JANPJC010000277.1:0-1635 GCA_031425315.1 Chitinophagales bacterium | reverse complement strand
ATTTGTCCAATTCAGGAGTGTGTCCACTCCACTATAAATGGGCAGTTCAGGTATAAAAGGCGGAGGTTCCGGATCGGGAACAACAGGATCTTCGACTGGCTTTTTGGTGCAGCTTACTACAAATAAAAAACAGAAAAGTATCCAGCTATTTTTCATACGCTTTTAAAAGATCAATATGACTTATGGAATTCCTCCATTCAAACAAGTCACAAATGGAAGTTTTAAAAAATCTAATTGGAATGTAACTACTACAGCTTTGTAAAACTGCATAATTGAGAGAAGAAATTTGTCACTCCCGGGGTGACAAGCAATATGCTTAACATTATCACTATTATGGATGGATTTCGGTTTTATACCAGGCCACTTCGAAAACAATCTAATGTTAGCAAAAAATTAAGAAGACTGCTTCAAAACAACTTTGCTTTTCGTCACTTTCAATTCATAAACCACACCTACCTTTAATGCGTAGTTTTCTCTTTCGTGACTCACAGGAAATCCAAAGCAAATCGGAAACTCATATTCGAGACTTATATCTGCGATAATTTCTTCAACAGATTTTCCGAAAGGAATTTCAGTGTCTTTATTTCCAGTAAAACCCCCTACAATCAAACCCGCCAGTCCATGAAATTTACCACTTCGTTTGAGTTGATATAACATCCTGTCGATGTTGTATAAATATTCTCCTATTTCTTCAAGAAATAAAATTTTTCCTTTTGTATTCAAGTCAGATTTTGTTCCGCAGGCATGCGCAAGAAGAGTAAGGTTGCCGCCCACCAGCTTGCCTTCCGCAGTTCCAGATCGATTTAAAGCATGAACACCCGTGCTGTACACTGATTTTTTTCCGGTGATGGCTTTGCGTAATGAATGAAGGTATTCGTTATCGCCATGATCACTATTAAAGGCGCCACCCATCGGCGCATGTAATGTGGCGATGTTGAATTGTTGGTGAATGTGTGAATGCAATAAAGTAATATCACTAAACCCAATGATCCATTTCGGATTTTTTTTGAATGATTTGAAATCTACATGGTCTATGATCCGGCTCATCCCGTATCCGCCGCGGCCAAACAAAATTGCATTAACAGTCTTGTCGTCTAACATCTGTTGAAAGTCATCTAATCTTTCACGGTCGGTACCTGAAAAATAATGATACTGATGTCCTACTGTTTTACCTCTTTTTACTTTGAAACCCCAATCATTGATCAATGTTTTTTCACAAGCAAGAATTTTACTTTCCGGCATAAAGCCCGAGGGGCATACAATTCCAATAGTATCTCCTTTTTTCAGATAGGGAGGAATAATCGGGAGCTTCGCAATCATTTATGAATTCTTTTCGGTTAATTCAACACTGTCTTCTCTTACGGTAAGTGTATGTATCGCACCATTTTTCAGCGCAACATTATATTTTTGATGTCCCACAGGAAATCCAAAACATACAGGATATTTCCAGGCCGACACTTTGTCCATTACAATTTCTTCTACCGTTCTGCCAAACTCTTCATCTGTATCATCGGGTTTAATTCTATTGAACCCACCAATAATTAAACCTGCCAGCTGATCAAGTTTTTTCGCCCGCTTCATATTCACCATCATTCTGTCCAAACTATACAGGTATTCGCCCACTTCTTCCAGAAA
>JANPJC010000276.1:0-29310 GCA_031425315.1 Chitinophagales bacterium | reverse complement strand
TTAAATGCCAATCATTGAATGATTATCCAACATTTATTGCATGATGTCTCTATCTAAATAAATGTTGGATAATCATTCAATGATTGGCATTTAAAGAACCTGATCCGAATGAGTTAAAATCCTTAACTGAATGACATTGATTAATAGTTACTAATCCCATTAAATTTTTCAAAACATAAAAAAGAGAAATATGAAAAAATTATTAACGTCTTTCATTGCAATAGTTTTATTTACCGGTGCACTGATCAATCCGGTTATGTCTCAGCAGTTTGCAAACGACAGGGCCACGACATCAGCTGACAGAGACATGAATGATGGCAGCGGGAAATGGGGCCTCTTAGGATTGATAGGTTTAGTTGGTCTGCTGGGTACGAGAAAAAAAGATCGGACAGATACTTTCACAACTTCCGGTACACCTCATAACCGCTAATCTAAACATGAATAAAAGGTGCTGTAAACATTAAAATATTATACAGCACCTTTATTCATAATGTGGATGCAGCGTTCTATTGCCTGAATGTTAAAAGTTGTATTAATTCAAAGTCAATAAAAAAGGAGATGAAATGATAGCGTTGAAATATCGGGGTCCGTTCTGGGTGCGAACGATCTATCTATATGCATTACGTATCCGATTCCTGATTCTACTTAGTGATTCCGGCTTGACACCCAAATAACTGGCGATGTGATATAACGGTACCAATTCAAATATTTCCGGTCTTGTTTTTAGTAAATTATAGTATCGTTCCTCTGGTGTGGAGAAATGATATTTATTAGCAGCCAGCTTAAAGTCTCCTAATTTTTTTTCCGCCTCTATTCTGCAGAGCGTTTCCAGCCTGGGAAAACGTTTGTAAATTTCCAATTCCAATTCGTATGGAACAACCGAAACAATACAATCAATCATACATTCCCAATTCAACAATGAAGGCGATTGATTCAATTTACTTGCATCATCACTCAAACTATCACCTGCTGTATAAAACTCAGTGGTTATTTCTTCACCATCTTTTACAAAATATTCTCTTATGCACCCCTTAAAAATATGATAGCAGGTTTTTGCTATTCTACCCTCCCGCAACAAAATGGTTCCTTTTTCTACTTTTTTAATTTCGGTATACGTAGAAATAAATTCAGCTTCATCCTTTGTGGTAATGTTTAAATATTCCTCAGAATTAATCACATTCATTATCTCATCTTCCGTCTTATTTACATTTTCCGGAATCTTCTTATTCTTTTTCAAGCTCATTGCATGCAAAGTTTTGAACTCAAAAGTACCATTATAACCGGATAGACGAATTAATTTGGTACGAACGGATAATTCAGGTGATGTGATTTTTGTCCTGTCAACAAAAATGTTCTAGTCAAAATGAATAATTACATTCCCCTTTTTCTGTCCAGACATTACGTACTTAAACGCTTCACTGATTTCATTAATCCGATACCTTCTGTCAATCAAAGGTTTAAACTTACCGTTTTCAATCAGGGCATTTACAAAAGCCATACTTCGTTTTATGGAATAAGGAATGGGGAACTTCACTTTCTTTCCCTTCATTAAAGGAGCAATCAACGCTAATAGTGGGTTCTGCCAATAAGGACCAGGTTCAGATGAGATATAAATACCATTCGGCTTCAGTATTGGTTTGCATTTTCCAAAAGTACTCTTACCGACGGCATCAAAAACAAAATCAAATTGTTCATTCAGTTTCGTAAAATCCTCCCTGGTGTAATCAATTACTTTATCTGCACCCATAGCTTCCAACACAGGAACATAAGCAGTTTCGCAGGTAACTGTAACATGTATACCCTTATGCTTTAAAATCTGTAATGCAGCATTACCTATGGCTCCTGTTCCGCCATTTAATAATACGCTGTCATCTTTTTTTAATACTATTTTTTCTAAAAAATAGAAAGCATAATGTGCTCCTTCCAAACTTGCTGCCGCTTGTTCATATGTAAAGTTGGCTGGTTTTCTTAATACAGCTTTTTGGATTGACACACATAGATAAGAAGCATGTGAACCAATCCCTTCATCAAAGAAACCATACACATCATCAGCAATTTCAAATTCGCTTACGGCATCTCCCTTTGCCACTACCAAACCGGAGAAATCAGATCCGGTTGTTTTAAGCCTGGGTTTAATTAATCCGGTGAATAACCTTATTATCCATGGCCTTCCGGTAAGCACACCACAATCCGAGCGGTTAACAGTTGTGGCTTTTACCTTTACCAGTATCTCATCTTTTTTGGGTTCGGGTATCCGGCCAGGTGTTGTAATACTTAACACATCAGGTGGCCCATACTTAGTGCGGATTGCTGCTTTCATTTTATTTTTCTGAATTTTTTATTAAATTTTTTGTGATTAACATTACATCTTTCTGATGAAGTCCACTGCTGATTGAAACGAATTTTCAGATTGAAGTATTTATTATTACCGTTAAAAAACTACTTCCAATACCCGTAGAAAAAAATCTGCTTAAGTGATGTTGACGGTTGCTGTTTTTACTTTTGCTAAACCGGTTGATTTTCAAAAAAAAAATCCACCTAGAAATACAAACGGTACATTAAATTGGGAAATATTGCAGACTGCTTCATATATCCCACTGACCCCGGTTCACCTGGATCATAATACTCTGTAAGGCGCGCCCTGTTATTGGTAATATTGTCAATATTAAGAAACAGTTCATGCGTAGTATTCCGTTTGTTAATTTTATAACTAAACGATATTGTTATCTGGTAAATATCTTCGATGTCATTTTCATAAGCCTTACTGTAATCATAATACCTGTTACTGGCAGGGTCCACTGCCAGGTTGCCATCTGCCCCCCTGAGTAATGGGATTATTTTTTTTCCACCTCCAAAAAATGCCCTGCTGTTAATGCTTATCGTCCTATTCTTCTTTTTTCCAAGGCCCGGAAAATCCCTGCCAAAAAGTACATTGACAAGATAGTTTCCATTAAACCTTGTATTGCGTTCAACGCCATCCAATGCCTTATAAGTTGAATTGTACACAGAAGCATTCACAAGATAGTAGTAGTTTTTACTGAAGAATCGCTCTACAGTTAATTCAATTCCATAGTTCTCCCCACTTCCTTTATTGACTAAATCCACATACTGAAATTCAAGCCCCTCATTAATAGTGGCAAATAAATTTGTATCCGAATTTGCAACAGGCAGGTTATATAGTTTTTGATAATAGGTTTCCAGTTTTACCATCATATTTTTACTGAAACGCTTTTCATAACCCAACACAAAGTGATGTGCCTTGAGCAGATCGAGATCCTTATTTGGCTCAATAATATTCCCGTTGGGTAATTTAACTTTAGTAAAGTAGTGATGAATACTTTCCATTGTGCTGTGCTTGCCATAGCCCGCAGTTACTATGCTTGTTTTATTCAGTTTCCAGTTAACAGCAAATCTGGGTTCAATTGTACTTTTCTTATTCAGCAATACATTCATGTTCTGGACACCAAGCACTGTAGTAAATCTTTCATTGATACGGTACCGCCAGCTAACAAAGTTTCTAACAGTACTTATATTCTCACTAAAATCAACCAGAGTAAAATTTTCTGAAGTGCTGTCCCTGAACATGCTCTGCTTAAAGTCGTATTTCTGCAATGCATACTTTGATCCGATTTGAATTTTATGTCTGGCGCTTATCTTGTTATTATAAGTAATCTCACCTCTATAGGTAGATTTAGTTAGTCGTCCATTAAAATTCAAAACATCATTCACGATTGAGTCTTTCTGATAATTACCTGCGTTGTCGTAGAGTTTAAAAAGAAAGTTTTCATAAACCTTATCCTTAATCCCTTCACTTGAAAATGCAAGCGCCGTATTAATATGGCTTTTCTTATTCAGCGTTAGCGTATGGTTCAATCCCAGGTTCAACAGGCCCGAACCCTTTTTATAATCTTCCCCGGTTTTATTGGGTACAAACCTGCTTCCCGGCGTTTGCCACAGTGCAGGAGAAACATCGTTAAAAAGAAAATTGCTGATGCCCCCCAACCCGAACATTGAAAATGAACCCGCTTTTTTTGTTGGCAGTACAACTTTGAAAGCAGCATCCTGAAAATTCAACGTACCGTTCAAATCGTTAACTAAGCCAAGATTGCTGAGTAACGAAATGGTGGAATAACGGTAATTAAGTAAGTAAGATCCTTTATATCCTTTTTTGAATGGCCCTTCCACAGTTAATTCTGTACCTAAAACTCCAATTCCGAATATTGATTCAAATTTCTCATTGTTACCCGGGCGGAGCTTTACATCATATACACCAGAAAGCACATCGCCATACTCAGCAGCATATGCGCCGGTGAAAAAATCCGAAGTGGCCAGGAGGTTATTATTTAATGCACTGATGGACCCTCCAACTGAACTCTGATCGGAAAAGTGATTTGGATTTGTTATTTGCAGGCCCTCCAACCGCCATTGAATATATTTAGGTGAATTGCCCCGCACAATAATATCATTACTTCCATCTCCGGTGTTTGTTACACCCGCAAAATTCGAAAGAATTCTTGAAGGGTCATTAAACCCACCTGCGTAACGATTGGTTTGTTCAGGTGAAATGGATCGACCACTAACAATTGCCATATCGTTCAATGGCTGTGCCTTGTTTTTATCTACAGTGATCACCACATCTTTCAGTTTTACAATGGTTACCTGCATAATGATATCAAGTACAACTTCTTTTCCTGAGTTTACCACAATATTGGGAAGAATAATATTTTCGTACCCATTGTACGAAATCTGAAGCGTTACTCTGCCTACAGTGATATTCTTTAATCTGAAAATACCATCGCTATCCGTAAGTATTGCTTTTACAGGTTTACTGCCTGCAATGGATATTGTAGCACCTTCGATTGGCAACTTACTGTCTGCATCGGTTATTACGCCCCTGATGGTTTGATTAAAACTTTGAGTAAAAGAACTGGTGCTGAAAATAAGCATGAGAAAAAGAATTACACCTGCCTGCTTCATGATTTTATATTTTGAAGTGCAAATGAACTCAATGATCAGTTTAAAATTATTGACGTTGGTTAAGAAATATCAGCAACAGGTCTGTTAATTTCATGGTATGCTGTTGGAGCAAGTTTTTGAACTCATCTGTTTAGGTATGTAACCTACTAAACTGCCTGCGGCTAGCAGATGTGGTGGTATTGAAGGAATGCACAAAATCATTTTAAAGTAACCACACAATACTCAACGTGCACATTTTTATATCATCACCTTAAAACAATCGTCATTGCAAAAGTACTTATTGCACTTCAGGCCTATAAGTAGTTTATAAAGAGAGAGAAGTAATTTCGTATGAAAACTAAGATTTTGCAAATTTATCTCGATTTGCATTTACTGATAACAGGCTGGTACAGCCACAAATGATATTTTTTATTTCTACCAGTCCGACACCGTTACCAAATTGAAAATATAAAGTTGATATTTACAAAATAAAATACACTCATAAACCTGAACCAAATTGCAGCTGTTTAAACAGGCAGATTTTCAGCTTCCAGCCCTTCTAACAGCAATACCCGTATTACGCCTATAATTATTTTATCGATATGAATTGTATAACTTCCGTTGGAAATATCACTGGTTGAGAAACAAATTAAGTTAAATGATTTTCATTTGGCATTTGGATGTTTACAATATTTCCAATACTCCAGTATTGCTCTAACTATGTTCTTAGTCTCAGTATAGCTATTTGCCTTTTGAAAGTATCCCTGTACAGTCAATTCCGTATATGCCTCGTCTACATAATTTTTGTTAGCCGCTGTGGTATAAAAAACAAAAGGAATACTTTTCTTTTTTATTTCATCATCATCGTCAATTTGCTTTTTAAACTCCCTACCGCTTTGTCCAGGAAAATTAACGTCACATAAAATAACAAATGGTTGCTCAGTTTGTACCTTTAAATATTTGAAAGCTTCTGTGCATCCTTTAAACCAAACGATTTTATTAGGGATGTCCAACTCTTTTAGAACTTCTTCGATAATTTCTTTGTCATCCACATCGTCTTCTATAATAACTATTGGTCCTGATACCATAAATAAATTTTTATTCGAAAGAATTTCGCGAAATTACGCAATTTCAACTCAGCTTATGTTTTTCTTATCCTCAATCAAAATAAAGTTGAAATATGTCAATTGCACATTTATTGACAGAACTGAATTAATTGTAGTGCATTATAGAATATTTCCTTGGATAAGTCCAAATTTTACAGAAGTTGCCTGATTTGTAAACAAGCAAAATTAAAATTTACTTTCCCAGAATATCAGAAAATTACATCTATATCAGAGACAGTTACTTTCTATAATTGCGTTACTTTGCAAAATCATTTTTTAATATATATTATGGGTATCTTAAATAAGAATATTCCCTCAATTCTACTGTTCTCATTAGCCATATTAACGTTTACTACTCTTGGGAAAGCCCAAAATAAATCCAACAATTTTAATTGCAGGGTTCAATACCCGAAGAGTAAGTTGATAAAAAAATTTGAATGGATAAACGCACCCACAAAATATCCAGGTTCAGCATCAGATATGCATTGGTGGACATGGGGCATGGATGATAATATTTATATTCTTGATGATGATGGGGAGAATTTTGGGGGCAGGTATTGGTATGCACATATTCTTAAAGCATCTGGTATGCCACCCAATCTTACTGTTGAAATCCTTACTGATTTCGAGGGCTACGACTTTAGAAAAACTATCCCTAAAAAACTCTTGCTCCGGTACGTATGTGGCATAGTTGCTGTAGACACTGTTTTGTATGTTTGCCTTTATGATTATGACTGGAATGTCCCATCAAAACAGGTAGACTATGATTCCATTTATAATAGAATGAGTGTACTTAAACCATGGGAAAATATCGACCCTGCAATTATTGACAATTTGGGGTTTATAAACCGTTATTCAAAACATGGAGGGCTGGCAGGTATCATTAAATCCGTGGACAACGGCCAAACATGGACTAATATTCCCAAAGAAAATACCCCAGCATTTTTTGGAGCTAACTTTGGAGCGCCTGCTTTTTTAACTTTCGGAAAAGGTAATTCCGAAACGCCATCACCGTTGGGTAATTATGTATATGCGGTTTCAAATGATGTAAATTGGATTTCAGGGGACAATGTACGAATGGCAAGGGTTCACCGGGATAGTATTTTATATCGATCTGCATGGCAGTTCTTTGCTGGCAATGATAAAAAAAAGCAACCAGGCTGGGTAAAAGATGAGAATAAATCACTCCCGATATTCTCAGATCCAGGGCATGTTGGACATCCGTCTATTACCTATAATAAATCTTTAAAACGTTATATATTATCCATTTTCAGCGATGCTGTCCCCCATACAGAGAATGCAACAGATACTCAGTATTCCCAATGGGATAAGGCATCGGAGCTACAACTGTATGAAAGCGAATTACCATGGGGGCCATGGTCGATTTTTTATTCAGAAAAACCATGGGGCGGAAACAACCATACCAACTACCTTGGCCAGATTCCTTCAAAGTGGTTTAGTAATGATGGGTTGAGCGGCACTATACTTTTTTCTGGAGATTATACACGTGATGGTGCATATTATGGTTTAATGACACAATCGTTTAAGCTTACCATAAAGTAAAACATCAAGAAACAAATTTGCCAGGGTTTGGTTATACGAAATAAAATCTGGTAAATAAGTAAACTAACAGTTTTATGAAAAAATTACTTTTTTGTGAAATAAACAAATGCTAAATAGATTCCGGAATTTTTTGCTGCTGACCACTGAGTACTTTTTCAATCCCTCACCGGACGTTATAGTTATAGTGGTCTTCCCTCCTTATATGGTGTCGATGCTGTATTCACATTTTTAGTTAACTAAATCGCATTTGCTGTAGTTCGGAAAATGTATAAATAGCTTAAAACTGAGCTCGTTCCTGCATTCAATTTAATATTTACCGCAGCCCATTTATTAATAATATTAATCCATTAGGCGCTTCCTTCCACTTCTTTTCCAGCTCAGCTGGGGCCGCTACCGGAGAATAGGCGAAATTGCCCATGATGATGTCCATATCTCCGTCACCATCAATATCAGCCTTTTCCAACGTGAGTGAACGTATAGGCTGATCTGATTTTAAGGTAAATGATTGGAAATTATAAGTACTTGAATTTTTATTCTCAAGATAAATAAATGATTCATTCAGCAAAAGACCATAGTCAGGGTAAAATGCACTTGCAGCGAAATCAATATCGCCATCCTTGTCAAAATCTTCCGCCAATATTTTTGTAACACCATAAAGAGGGAAAAAGAATCGTTCTTTAAAATCATCGTTTCCTTCATTGATGTGTAAGCGAACACCATGATAGGGTTTTAAAATTATAGAGTAATCTGCATTATCTCCATGCGCTGTTAAAATGTCCAATAATCCATCTTTGTTATAATCAAAAAGTACGATGTCTGTTGTACCATAGTCTGGTGGAAATTGCAATACTGCCTTTTTCTCAAATTCTAAATTGCCCTTATTGTAAAATATATATACAGTTTCGTCTGCCTGCGCAATTAATGTTACGATATCTTTTTTCCCGTCTCCGTTCATATCCTTTATATATGCTTTAGTAGCTCCCGGGAGCGGTAAAACTATTTGTTCTGTAAAGGGTTCGCTCGGTGATTTTTTCCTGTATAGAGAAAGCGAACCGATGTTTTTACCGAAATTGCAAACAAGAATTTCCGGAATATTATCACCGTTTAAATCTTCCACTTCTGTATATACCGGCCTGTGAAGCGATGTTAGAATAGGCGCACTACGACTTCCGTTAGAATAGGCGAGCATACCTTTACTTAGCTCGGAAGGCGTTATATCTCCTATCTGCGTAAAAAAAATATTATCCTGGTATAAAGTAAAATGAACTACAGGACTTTGCACCTGAATGGTTTCGAGTAACCCTTTAGTCCATTTCCAGTGTTGGACCTGATTATAATAATTTCCAATCCATAGTGTTTTTTTAATGGAGTCAAATTGAAGTGATGTAATAAGTGATGGAATATTATTATCGACTTTTATGTTCTTAAGTGTAAATTGTTTAAGATTTTTGTTTCGATTCAAACGTTCAGTAGCATAGGGTATAGAATCGGGAGCATTGGCAAGAATATAGTCTGAGATTTTATCAAAGTCTTTTGCACTTATCATTGGATTTTCAGGAATAAGATGATGCTCGTTTTCTATTTTTCTTTCTTCCTCAGATATATTTCGGATATACTCATCATCTTTAAGCCCCATTTTTACAGCCATTACAGGCAATACCCGGGAGCTCCAAACTTCTTTAGGCAATCGCTCAGGAGCTGGAACAATATGGCATGTACTGCAATACTGAGTAAATAAAGCTTTTCCTTCAGACGGTTTGAATTGTTGAGTTTTATTTTTAGTATTATTTGCCGGCCAGCCTTTTACTATGAAAAAAAATGAGACAACGGTGCCTGGCAACAAAAAAAACAACAAAATTTTCGTCCTGAATTTCATAATTCACTTTAAGGATAACTCAGATAACCGGAAACAGAAGTTGTTAAATAATATTATATTATTAATCCAATGTACTGAATATTGTAAGGGCATTATTATTTCTTGCCACCAATAAAACCTTACCCTTTGAAGTGTTAATCATCGCAATATCTCTTACTTCACCGTAATAAAAAAATCCTGATTGCCATGGGCTAACGAAATTAAAATCACCTTTTCCATTTCCTATTAACACAGTTCCATAGTCGGCATCATACCTTCCCAATTCCGGTTTTAATCCAAATAAATTTCCTCCCGCTACAATGTCTTTTTTGCTATCCTTATTAATATCCTGTATCAGTATTGCATAAACCGGCGAAAGCTGGGTCCTGTCGGGAAGAGGTTTTTTAAGAAAACTTCCATCTCCATTATTGAAAAATACACAACTCCGAAACTCATCGGCCTTCCGTAATTCAGAAGATTGCAACTGACTGAAAGAAAACACTTCTTCTACAGTCTTTCCTGCATATGCAGCAAAAGTTAAAAATTGCTTTTTCAATACGGGCAACTGCATTGTGAGGTCCGTACGCATATAATAAGCATATTCTTTCCCATCAGTTTTATATGTAGAAATAATACATTCTTTACGGCCGTTATTATCGAAATCATTTATATAAAGTTTCGCAGGATGTAGACTATCCCCTTTTATTTTCGAATTTAAACCCAGATTACCCGCCACAAAATCTATATCTCCATCACCATCAATATCTGCAGTTTTGATACAATTCCACCAACCTGATGAATTGTTAAGCGCTTTAGCAATAAACTTTCTTTGTTGCATGCTGTAACTGACAATTGTGATAGGCATCCATTCACCCACAATCAATAGTTCCTTATGCCCATCGCCATTAAAGTCGTCCCAGGCAGCATCTGTTACCATCCCAACTTTCTTAAGAGGCAGGGCTACCTGATCAGCGACATTTATGAGGAATCCATTATCATTCCTTAAAAGAAAGCTTTCAGGTACGGCACCATATACCAGAGGCTCACTACGGCCACCAATAAATATATCTTCATCTCCATCCTCGTCAAAGTCCAACGCTTTTACAACAGAGGCATTTAATCGTATGTCCGGTATCCGTTTATATTCTCTGGAAAAAATGCCCTCGCCATTGTTCATGTACAAACGAACCTGAGATAATTTTGACCCTGTTGGCTCCAGATTCCCTCCACTGCACACAATGATATCTTTGTCCCCATCCCTGTCAACATCAATAATACAAACTCCTGCATCTTCAAATACATTATCCATTATAAATGCAGGCTGAGGAACAGCGGGTGTGAATTTACCCTGAGCAGTTTGCAGGAAAATTTTTGAGGTGTCATGTTTTGATGCTCCCATGAAAAAATCATCAAGTCCATCACCATTAAAATCTGCGACACCTATCTTTGGGCCTTCGGTTGAAAGTAGGTGGGGCATCAGCCTTTGCAAATCAAAATCTACAAAACTATTTTCGGTATGACGAAAATTACCTGATATCAAATTTTCACTTGCTTCTTCAAATAATATGTTTGATCTATCAATCGGAAGTTCAAACCTGTACTTAGCATTTTTTTGATTCAAAGTGATTATTGTATCAGATTTAATATTTTTAACAACCTCATATTTATGATCAGGCCAAAGAACTTTTATAGAATCTATAGACAGCGCATTATCTAATCCAAAATTAAGTACAGGTGCTACACAGGACTGGAAACCCCGGGTAGGAAAATTTTGCATATTTTGCTCCAGTCCTTTTGTATAAACTGTAACCATGGCGCCAATCCCGAACTTGTTCTTCCCTGTGCCTTGAAAGTTTACCTGCAGAAAATTCTTATCCTCTTTTTCGCTTAATGTATTTTTGAAAACAGCACATCCATCATTGAGTTTGTTGACGATGAGGTCGAGATCTCCATCATTATCGAAATCTGCATAAGACGCTCCATTGCTAAAACCTGGTTTTGCAATGCCAAGTTCATAACCCCTATTTATAAATCGTAAATTTTTTTGATTGACAAATGCGTAGTCTGGAATGGGCTGCGAAACAAGCATTTTTTTTAATAATTTGTAATCATCTCCCCTTCCCATATTTTGTCTGAACATTTCTTTTCTGTCCTGATCTGCAGTATAGGTGATGTAATCCTGGTCAGTCAAGTCAAGATACATGCCATTGCAAACCATGATATCTTTCCAGCCGTCATTATTTAAATCAAAAATAAGTGCTCCCCAACTCCAGTCTGTAGCATTCACACCCGAAAACTGAGCTATCTCGCTAAAGGTGTTATCACCATTGTTCAGTTGAAGCATATTACTTAACAACTGTCTGTGAAAACCCGACCGGATTTTTGATTGATAGACATCGTAATCTTCAAACGCAGTATTTTTTTTTAATCTGTAATCATCCTCGGGCAACATATCCGTGCTAAAAATATCTATGAGGCCATCATTATTTATATCGGCCATATCTGCTCCCATGCTGGATTGCGACATATGACCAAGGCAGCTATCACTCATTTCTTTAAAACTGCCATTTCTCTGATTAATATATAGGTAATCCTTTTCGAAAAAATCATTGCTGATATAAAGGTCCGGCCAGTTGTCTCTATTAACATCGCCTACTGCCACTCCCAGTCCAAAGCCAAAACTGCTTCTATAAATTCCTGCCTCTTTACTTGCTTCTATGAATATTCCATTATCGTTTTTCAGCAGTTTATCACCGTCGACAGGGCTGTCTATTTGCCTGGCTGCGCCCATCCCAAAACTGCCGACTGGCATCAGGCAATTATTATTTAATAAGAAAACATCCAGGTCGCCATCCAAATCATAATCAAAAAAAGCAGCTTGTGTATGAAAGGCCCCGGAGTCCTGCAGGTTGTATTTGTTTGCTTCCTCTTTGAAGGTGGAATTACCTTGATTTATATATAACTCATTCAGCCTCTTATCTCCTGGAATGTTACCTGCTGCACACACATAGATATCAAGCAGGCCGTCTGCATTCACGTCGGCCATGGTAACCCCGGTACTCCATTTATGTTTCTTCCGGATGCCGGCTTGATCAGTTATATCTTCAAAATGAAAGTTTCCTTTATTCAAATACAATTTATTTTCCCCCTGATTGGCCCCCATAAATACATCGATAAGCCCATCATTATTAATATCGCCAACAGCAACACCACCACCATTATAAAAATTGCGGTATGTAAGTTCATTAAACACAGAATCATCTTCTATGTCGTTCCTAAAATCTATTCCACTTTCTTCTATGCTCAGTTCTAAAAAAAGCGGATCTGCAGGTGGAATATAGCCAGATTGTTTACATGCGCCAGATGCTAAAACCGATAACAGAAGAATGGAAAAATAACATCCATTACAGAAGCACAAACATCCCTGGAAAAATTTTTCTTCACATAACCCTATTAGTTTCCGCATTGGTAATCAGAATTTATATTAATAGTCCACAACCCCACTTTCGTTAAATAATATCAATACCTTTTTGCTTTAAGTGAAAAAATGGCATAAAACTTTAGACTCCTTATTCATCAATGCCATATCAGTTTACATTAACTGCAACTTCTTTCGTCGGTAAAAAAGATTTATTATTAATACTGGTACAAGTACAGAAAAAATTTCTATTTTTTCGCCACCACAGGTTGTTGAATTTTGTGACTGTATACCTGAAGCTTACCATTATTAACCCCTGCTATCACCGCAGTTTTTTTTGCAATCTGTATTTTTTGCAAACTGCGTGCATCGCCTCTGATATGAATACCGCTTTGTGAAGCCGGCACTGGCGAGAACCCACCTTTACCATTTCCTTTTAATAAAACACCTATCGAAGCATCGTATCTGCCCGTCATAAAATCAGGATTGTAAAAATTTCCCGCTATTAATACATCCAGGCTACCATCCCCATCATAATCACCAACAAGTATACTTTGAATTGCTGAAAATTGCACCTGCAGGGGCAATTCATGCAAAACAAACTTTCCTGCTCCTTTGTTTTCTATATAGGCTGATGAAAGATGGTTAGCCTGTAGCTTATGAACACCCTCCATCTCCTTTTGAGAAAACATGCTTTGGAAATCTGATTCAGCGAACTTCGTATAATTGTCAAATTTCTTTTTTATCGCCGGCATTACTGAAGTAATTTGATCGCGACCAGCGACAGTATATTCCTTCCCATTAATATAGTAGGTCAAAAGGCACTCCAACATTCCATTACCATCAAAATCTTTAGTGTACACGGATAAAGGAGTATTCCTGGAGACAAGATATTTATTATTCTGGCCCAGATTCCCGGCTACGTAATCTTTATCGCCATCATTATCAAAATCCCCTTCTGCCAAACTAAACCACCATCCAGATGCGGATAAAAGCTCAGGGTTCTTATCCCCTTTTTGCAAAATGCCCCTGTTGTTTTTAAAAACAGTTAAAGGCATCCATTCACCTGCTACTAACAGATCTGTCCATCCGTCATTATCAAAATCTGTCCATAGGGCGGACGTCACCAATCCTATTTGGGCAAGCTGTTGACATACTGTGGCCGTGGCATTATCAAACTTTCCTTTTCCATTGTTTCGCAAAATAAAAGACTCAGCAGGTAACGGATATTTTGTGGGAACTACCCTGCCACCAACAAAAAGATCCATGTCACCGTCTTTGTCAAAATCATTTGCTGCAACTACAGAGCCGCTGGAATATTCTGTGGGCAATGCATCCCGGGCAAGCTGAAAATTTCCTTTGTTATCGTTGAGATATAAACGATCCTGGTATGGTGCTGTTAACGGATTATATACGTTCCCGCCACTTACAACATATAAATCCAGATCATTATCCCCATCCGCATCAAAAAAAACTCCGCCCATATCTTCATAGCCGGAGTCTGGCAAAACTCTATCAGTAAACACACCATCGGCCTGTTGTAAGAAAAGTTTACCAGGAACTCTTGCCGGCCCCCCCACCCACAAATCTTCCAGGCCATTATTATCGACATCACCGGCTGCTAAGAAAGGGCCATTTACAGAAAACCGATGCGGCAAAAGGGGCTCGTGATTAAAATCTTCAAACGGCTTCTGAATATGAATAAAATTGATTCCCGTATTGGAAGTAATATCTGAAAAGAGTGGTTGGGAAGCCACGTCAATACCTGCAGGCTGTGATGCATTCTGGTATTGCGGATTTAATACCTGATTAGCTTTGATATTAGTAAATATTTGTTGCTTTCCATCTAGCCACACGATTTTAAGCGTATCCACCGAAGCGGCATTTCCTAATCCAAAATGAACAATAGGTTCCTGAGATGATTGAAATCCACGGCAGGAGTTGTTTTCTATAAATTGTTTTTTACCAGCACAACTGATGGATATTTTTGCACCCAAAGCAAATGAGCCCACAAGTTTGATTCTGATAAAATTATTTTGGATCTTTTGCCTGCTTTGATTTTGGTAAACTGATGCCTGTGCATTTAAATTATTAGTAACTATATCAAGGTCGCCGTCGTTGTCCAGGTCAACATATACGGCACCATTAGAGAACCCTTTTTTCGCCAGTCCCCAACTTTCACTCTGATCTGTAAACTTCAAATCTCTACTGTTTTGAAATACAAAGTTTGGTTTATCTACGGGTTCAAGGTTTTCAATTTGTGTAAGCATCTCCGGTTTGAGAATGCGGATGTCTCTGCCACTATTCAAGATCTTTTCCGCTCTATACGTGACAAAATCATTATTAGTAATATCGTGTGGGATACCGTTGGTGATAAACAAATCTTTCCAACCATCATTATCAAAATCCGCAAACAAAGGCGACCAGCTCCAATCGGTTTTATCTATGCCTGCCAATTGACCTATTTCTGAGAATGAATAATGTCCCTGAGCATCAGGCCCGTTATTTAATTGCAACATGTTACGTGAGTATTGAGGCATATACCCCAATCGCAAAATGTAATTGAAGCGATCATTATTCATCGCCGTATTCATCAATTTTTGGCGCTTATTATCATCAGGTAGCATGTCGACCGTTATGATATCTGCATAGCCATCATTGTTATAGTCAGCCATATCACTTCCCATTGAAAATTGGGAAGTATGGGTAAGGTATTTTTGTATACTTTCAGTGAATGTACCATTCTTGTTATTGATATATAAGGCATCGTCATACACAAAATCCTTAGCTATGTAGATATCCTGCCAACCGTCATTATTGATATCACAGATATTTGCACTCAGGCCATATCCTTCCTCCAGTATTCCTGCGGTTTTTGAAATTTCTGTAAAATAGTTTCCTTGATTGCGATATAGCCTTGCATTGCTGGAAGCCGAACCGTCGGTAAGTTTTTTTTGGGGATAATTAGGGTTGCTAAAATCCTGATAATGATTTACCAATAATAAATCCAGGTCTCCGTCCCGATCAAAATCAATAAAGGCTGATTGTGTAGTATAGCTGGTGTCCGCCAGGCCATAAGCTGCAGCCTCATCCTTAAACACCGGTACACCGTCTTTTCCGACACCTTTATTTATAAATAGTTGGTGTAATCTTCGTTGAGCATCTTTATAACCTGCATATGATATATACATATCCAACAGGCCATCGCCATTAATATCAGCTACTGCCACACCGGTTGCCCAGTTTGTTGTGGACACTCCTGCCTTGTCCGTTACATCCTGAAAAGAGAAGTTGCCTTTATTCAGATATAGCCTGCTACTTACCTTGTTACCCGTAAAAAACAAGTCTGTGTAACCGTCGTTATTAAAATCCGCTGCCCCAACTCCTCCCCCGTTATAAAAATAATTGTAGTCCAGAATATTTAGACTTTCGTCAGGTTTCAGATCGTTAGAAAATTTAATATTTGTTTTGTCGGCACCAACAGTAAGAAATAAAGTGCCCTGAGACTTTTCTTTGCACGAAAAAATCAAAGAAGCAGATATGAGCAGCATTAAATTTCTGCTCAATAAAAACCTCTTCGCAATTATATATTTCATGGTGACTTGCAAAATCAATCTTACTGTTTAGTCAAAGCGGAAAGTAAACAATCAAACTTTTGCATCCTCGTTATTTGTCTGTCTTTTTTTACAATGAATCGCCAATCCCACATTGTTGAAATTAACATGAAAAGGGCACAGAGTTGAAACTCTGTGCCGTGTTGTGTTAACTAACCTTGATTGCTATTGTATGAAATTTTTGTTTGCTTATCAATATCCGTTACTACAGAGATTGGGATTAACACTTCTCTCTCTGTCAGGTATAGGGAAATGTGCCCATTTGGGTTGCCAGGAAATACCGTGAACGTTTTGCAAAAATGCAGCTGCGGTTTCCGTACGCGTGTAATGAAACCAGAGGTTCGGTTCAAAAATTAATTCAAACCTTCGCTCCTGCATTAGTTGAGCCATAAAAGTTGCAGGATCAGTTGATACGGGGAGACCAGGTAATTTCGCTCTTGTCCTTACCTGGTTCAGCACTGCATATGCTTCAGCCGGTTTGCTTTGCATAAATAAAATTTCTGCATAATTTAGTAACACTTCAGAAAAACGCATCATAGGTAAGTTTTGTGGAGCCAATACGCCCCCATCATTACCTAACCAATATTTAGTAGAATAACCTACATCTTTTTGAGCAGCTGCATTAGGCCCCCAATCGTTAGGCCCCATTGTAGATGCCATCAACTCACCTTTGTAACTTTCTCCGCGCATTTTTACCAATTGTTTACGCCTGTCATCAGTCTGGTCATATACATCCACCAGTTTTTTATTGATCATCATTTCACCCCATCCGCCCCATGATGCCCATGTATTTCCGACATCTCTTGGAGAAGTTAAACCGGCAAGTAAATGGCCGCCGTTGGGTACGTCTCCCCAGCGAAAATTATCCCCTGCTTTTTCGCGGTATTGCACCTCAAAAATATTTTCCGCTTTGTATTCAGGATCATTCTTTTTAAGAATAGAGAAAGGAGTATGCACATCGGCAGCAAGTGCATATTTGGGCTTACTGAGCGCAAATAAATCTGTAGATGCTTTGGCAGCATTGGTCCAATCCTGCAAATACATTTGTGCATTAGCCAAATAAGAAAGGGCTGCTCCTTTTGAAGCTCTTCCCCTGTCTGCGGCGGACCAGTCATTGAGCTCAGGTAGATCTGCAGCAGCCTCTGAAAGATCTTTTACCACCTGCTTAAAAACATCCGCTTCAACAGTGCAGCCTAAAGAGTTTTGCTCAGGATTGTAAGCAGCTAACGGCATAGGAATATCGCCATACGCCCTTGCAAGCATAAAATAAGCCCAACCTCGTAAAAATTTTGCTTGTGCTGCAATGCTTACTTTGTCTGCGTCTGTTAAAATACCATCTGGGGAGGTTAACAACTTATCCAACACCAGATTGGCGTTAGACACTACCTTATACAAATTAGTCCAGTAATCCAAAAACTTGCTGTTGCCAGGAGACATTTCATTTAAAAAGGGTTTAGGCTTTAGGGTATTATCCACCCAATCCTGCGAAATCCAGCCGGGTATCTGAACCCACGAATCACCACCGACATTTCCTCCCACCAAAAAGGCATAAGTGCCAATTAAAGCCTTTTCATAATCCTCTTTCACTTTAAAAGCAGACGCATCAGTGATACTTCCATCATTATTAGACGCCTCAAAAAAACTTTTTTTACAAGACCAGACAGCCATTAAAGTCAGGCTGAAGAGTAAAAGTGGTAATACTATTTTTTTCATAATATTTTTTTAGAACCGTTAATTGAAAAAATAATTAAAACTGTGCGCTTATGCCTACCGTGAACATCCGGGCACTGGGGTAGCGGCCATAATCCACTCCGGCAGTTTGTACCCTTGTGCCAATGGTTGCACTACCTACTTCAGGATCATACCCACTATATTTAGTTATCGTAAAAAGGTTTTGTGCAGATATATATATCCTGGCCCTGGTCATTGAAGCTTTCTCCGCAAAAGCGGCCGGTAATGTATAACCGAGCTGAACATTTCTCAATCTTAGGAAAGCTCCATTTTCAACATAGTCAGTTGAAAAATATCTATTTGATGTGGTTGCATCATAAGAATTACGAGGTAAAGTATTACTTGTACCCTCGCCCTTCCAGCTATTTAATAAATCTTTATGTCCGTTGTTTAGCCCTGGCCCGTTATGGAAGCGTAAATGATACATTACTGCCTTTGTCATATTTGCGATTTGCACATCGCCCTGCCCATTGAATAGTGCGTTAAAATCAAACCCTTTATACTCCACGCCCAAATTGAAACCGTAAACGTATCCTGGTATACCATTACCAATAATTGTTTTATCGTCTTCCGTTATCTTTCCATCGGGTCTTCCTGTCAACGATCCTTTATCATCACGTCCATTAATATCTTTAAAACGTTTGTCACCGATTTTTGCATTAAGGCCTTGCATACCACTGGCATCCAGTTCAGCCTGATTTTGAATAATGCCATCGAAAACGTATCCCCAGAAATTACCAACCCTTTCTCCAACCATGGTCCTCGTTTGTGCCCCCCCGTCATTAAAACCGGAGCCAATCATAGAAATACTTTGAAACAGATAGCCACTTGTATTACCGGGAATAAGGCTGGTTACATTATTATCAATAGTGGTGAAATTTGCACTTGCATTAATACCGACCTGGCCAATTTTTTTATTAAACCCAATCAACAATTCAATGCCTTTATTTTCCATTGAAAATGCATTTGCAAGGAAGGAACCATTAAATGGCGTTGAGTAAAAAGGCGTCGGCACTGTACCCAGCAAATCCGTCAATCTCTTTTTGTAATAATCAACGGTTAGGTTGAACATTCCCTTTAAAAAAGTCGCATCTAAACCAATATTTTGTTCGGTATTCTTTTCCCAGCTAATGTCTTTATTGCCTAGTACGCCGGGTTGAATGCCTCCAACAAAAGCCGGAGGAGAGCCCAGGGAATACCCAAATTGTCCTCCCACACCTGTGTAAGTAGATAAATACTGTAAATCGGGAATATTTTGATTACCTACTGAGCCATAGCTACCTCTTATTTTCAATTCATCAATATAGTCTATTGACTGCATAAAATCTTCTTCTGAGATTCTCCAACCTGCAGAGACAGACGGGAAATTTCCATAGCGATTTTCCTCCGCAAATTTGGAACTTCCATCTCTCCTGAAAGTTAGTGAAAGAAGGTACTTCGATTTATAGCTATAATTCAGGCGTGTTAAATAAGAGAATAAAGAAAAGGGAACATAGTCACTACCGGCAACTCTTTGTTGTGATGTAGTGGCACTTAACGATTGTTGATTTTCAGGCTGACCTGAACCATTACCCTGTATCCAGCCACCAGTGCCTTTTAAGGCATCTGTACCTAACAATAGCGAAAAATCATGATCCCCAAAACTCCGTGAATAATTTAAAGTGTTCACCCAATTCCACTGTGTTCCCCTGTTCCAGTTTTGCTGAAATCCAGCATTGGATTGTGGATCAATATCAGATGGAAGTTTATATGGAGAGCCGTAGTAACCTAAACCGGATGCAATATTATACCCTATTATAGATTTAAATTTCAATCCCTTTATAATTTCCAATTCGGCAAATGCATTCGTTAAAAGCTGGATATTCTGACCGCGGGTGATTTCTGTGTAATAATCATTGCGCCAGACCGGATTGGTAGTAATGTACCATTGTGAGGGACGGGTATTGGCACGCATTGCGTAGCCTCTGAAACCATAAAGGTGATCACCCAAGGGGCCTTCTACATCAGTATAAATAGGGTCAGTAGGCAGTGCTTGCAATACTCCATTAGGTGCGCCAGTTATGACTCCTCCATCAGCATTTTGAGTAGTGGGATTTCTGCTTTTATCAAAGTTGAAATTAATATTTACACCGAACTTTAATTTGCGGGAAATGTCATAATCCATGTTAATTCTTGAAGTATATCGTTCAAATTCCGATCGCTGTATAATACCATCCTGTTTAGTGTATCCAAAAGATAAATAAGTTCTTGCCTTTTCGTTCCCTCCGCTGATAGCAACATTGTAGTTGTGCATGGGGGCAGTCCGGAAAATGGCATCCTGCCAATCAGTGCTGGGTAATGAGGCAGGATTTGCCCATGCGGGGTTCGGGGCCTGGCCGGCATTAACTAAATTTTCATTAGCCAGCTTAGCAAATTCAGGACCATTGAGAAGTGGAATTGTATTTGCAACCTTTTGTATTCCGGTGTATGCATCTACACTAATTGCAATCTTACCCGCTTTTCCTCTTTTGGTTGTAATTAGGATTACGCCCGCAGAAGCGCGTGAACCATAAATAGCAGCTGCGGCAGCATCTTTTAATACGTCGATTGTTTCAATATCGTTGGGATTAATAGCTCTAAGATTCACCGACATTGGTATTCCATCCACCACTATAAGCGGATCACTACCAGATGTGATAGATGCAATACCACGGATACGAACGGAAATTTCTCCTCCAGGTTCTCCGGAATTTTGTGTTACCTGTACCCCTGCAACACGACCTAAAATCGCCTGATCGGCACTGATCACAGCAACTTGTGTTATTTCCTTGGCACCGATTCTGGCTACCGCCCCTGTTACATTTTTTGCCCGCTGTGTGCCATAGCCGACTACGATTACTTCATCCATGGCGTTTAAAACAGGCTTTATGCTGATGTTGGGTGTTCGGATAATTTCAGAAGCCTTCATCTCTAAAGCTTCAAAGCCAACATAAGAAATTGTAACAATAGATTCAAGATTGTCAACTGTTAATTCAAACATCCCCTGGCCATTGGTGGTTGTTCCTATTCCGGTAACTTTATTGACTACAGAAACACCTGCCACTGGCTGTCCTGTTTGATTATTAGTCACATAACCCGTTATTTTTTCTGCATTATTTTCGATTATGTCCCCACCCTTGTTATCTTTTCGGGTTATCACTATAAATTTTTTATCGACTATACGGTATGTCAGAAAGAGATCGGCAAACAATTCCTTAAGCACCTGTTGAATGGTGGCATCTCTTACTGATAAATAAACCAACTCATCGGCCGGCACTATTTCATTACTGTACACAAATCGATAGCCGGATTGCTTTTCAATGGATTTAAGAACTTTGCTTAATGCAGAATTTTTGGCAGAAATCGTAATTTTCTCCTGCGAATAGGTACCTGCACTTACATGAACGCTTAATAGCAGAAGGATAGCAGACAATCTCATAACAAGCATCGTTTTTTTCCCTCCCAGACCGAACTTCGGAAGAGAAATGAAAATTTTCATCATAACTTTGTTTTGATTTTTTAGTTAATACTTCCTGCCTCAATTCTTGCAGGAATAATTTTAGGGGAAGAATGCGCCAACATTCTTCCCTTTTTTATTTCAAGGCTATTTTTTTATCATAATTGTTTTGCCCTCCGTGTTGTAATTAAATTTTTTTGACAAGCTCAGTATCGATAGAATTTCTTCGACTCCTTCAGTTTCAAAAAATGCCGAATAACGGTATTGCTTTACCTGTTCATCTTCAAATATGACCAAAACATTAAAACGCCTCTCCAGGTCCAAAGCTATCTGCTCCAGCGTTTTATTGAAAAATGCAAGTTCGTCGTTCATCCATGCGGTCTCCAAAATGGAGCTATCTGCAGCCAAAGGTGTTACGGATTTTATAGTAACAGTGGCCAATCCTTCCTGCAGGAGAGGCCTTAGTTTCCCCTCTAACTTTGTGCTTTTATTATTTACTACAAGTTTTTCATTAGGTCTTAAAATGATTTTTTCATCAGGTCGGCTTTTTAAAATCACCTCTATTTTCCCCCGCACAAGCGAAGTCTCCACCGTTTCATCCTGCGGATAACTTCGCACATTGAATGCCGTACCGAGTACTTTGATATTAATTTTATTAGTATGAATGATAAAGGGATGGGCAGGATCATGGCTTACATCAAAAAAAGCTTCCCCTACCAGATCAACTTCCCTTGTATTTTTAATAAAGTCGTTAGAATAGGAAAGTTTTGTGCCCCCATTTAGCCAAACCTGTGTTCCATCCGGCAGTCTGATGTTTGATTTGGACCCCTTTTTTGTAATTATTTCATTGAAACTTCCTGGCTGTTGCTTTTTCATTTCAAAATAAGGCATGCCGTAAATCAGTGCTGCTACGATGATGCTGGCGGCAGCCCCTATGGCTAAAAAGGTGTTTCGTTTTACTGACTTGTTTTTACCGACATTGTACGCAGGTAATATAGAGGGGCTATTGAATTTTCCCTGAATCTGCATTTTTACTGCATGAGCAGCGTAAGCCTGATGTGCCTCTGTTTCCTGAATATCTCCAGTAGCTGTTTTCTTATGCATTTCATTATAAAGCATCTGCCAGTAAGGGTTTCCAATCAAAATCTCTTCAAGTTCCTTCAACTCCTGCTCGGTCGCCTCCCCGGCAATTTTTCTACTTAATAATTTCCAGAAAAAAGTTTCGTTAGACATTCTGATAGTATGAGATTATAGTAAAGACTAAAAAAAAGGCTGCTACCACCAGTCTGGCCCATAAAATTTTACTATTTGCAGGAGAGGTCAGCTGGTATTATCAATTCGCTGATTCATCAACATTAAAAATCGGCTGCTGAAATAACACTAGTGCACGTATAATTGCTTTGAATTCATGAAGAAGACCACCTTTAGTGAAATCATTTTCACGAACATTAAAGCGGTGAACAATAGTCGTAGTTTGAAATGAGGAGCGGTAATAGTATATACCGGTGAGATTGATATTAAATATCTTTATTCAAATACCCATATAAATAGTGCGAGATTTTCTTAAAGGCCAGAGCCATATGATTTTCTATTGTATTTGGCGAAATACCAAGAATTGAGGAAGTATGTTTATAGGAAAATCCTTCTTCTTTAATGAGGCGGAATACACATTGGCATTTGGGAGGAAGACTTTGGATGGCCCTTTCTATGCGATCTTTCAATTCAAGGTTAAGGAGGCCCTGTTCAGGGGTATTTGATGTTGCCAAATTAAAAAGGGAATTCTCCATTTCCACAAAGTCAATCTTACGGGTATTTAAGTGAGTAAGTGATGCGTTTTTTATAGCTCTGAACAAGTACAGCCGCAAATTTTCCACATCAATTAACCTGGTTTCCATCTCCCAAATCCGCATCATAACATCAGATACGATTTCCTCTGACAACTCTCTATCAGCTGTTATATGACAGGCAAACCGGAATAATTGGGGATGAAAAAAAATGAATAACTGTTTGTATGCATTTTCATCTCTCGCATACGCGACACTATATTTTAACCGGTCAATATCGTGGGCAGTTAGTTGCAATCGTAGCTCTTTGTTATTCGTTGATGGTCAGTAAATTTATTCATTATTTGTTGATAACAAAATAAATTTCTGCGGTGGGGAAATTTGATTGGTAACATTTTCTAAAAGCATTTCAGTCTTAAAACTACCACGGCTTATCATTTTTATTTTTACAAAATAATACCCATTTTAAAATATTATAACCATTGAGAGTATATCTCTAATTCAATAATTCTCGCTATGCATGCAGGAAATTGACAATACCGAGAGTTGTTATCCGCCTAAGTAATAATAAAATAAAAACATTATTTATATTTTCTTACAAACCCTAAATGGAATTTTGTTTTGAATCCAGCCGATGCGAAAAATTCTTAGTTTTCTCTGGTAAAATATCCTTATTAAAATTATGAGTGTAAATATGTAATCTTACTTTACAATATATGCTGTTGTTTAAACT
This sequence comes from Chitinophagales bacterium, assembly GCA_031425315.1. GTDB lineage: Bacteria > Bacteroidota > Bacteroidia > Chitinophagales > Chitinophagaceae > Pollutibacter. Next base: position 5,075 of record JANPJC010000276.1, on the reverse strand, counting down.
GGTTGGGAGTTTGTTTGACAATTTTTTTAAACTGCTTATTGAAATTGACCATATTGTTGAAACCGCTTTCATAGCACACATAACTGATGCTGAAATTATTTTTGATTAATTGTTTACAGGCATGGCTAATTCTTATCTCATTTACAAAATGTGAAAAGTTTTTTTTAGTTCTTTTTTTAAAATACCTGCTGAATCCTGAGGGACTCATCATGGAAATCTTAGCCACTTCTGCAACATTGATGTCTTCTTTAAAATGATCTAATACATAACTGAATACTTTTTGTAGCCGGTCATTTTCTCTTTCATTTTGATTGAGCAGTTCCGGACTCGACAGAGATGCGTATTCACACGAATCACTTAATACCCGGAGGATGGATAGTAAACAAATTACCCGGTCTATGCCTGAAAGAGAAAGCATTTCTTCCATCTTTTGTGCAGCTACCGCTCTTGTATTTCCCGTGAAGTGCAAGCCCATTTTGGATCTCCCGAACAGCAATCCTATTTTTTGCATTTCTGGTATACGTAAGAAACCGATACCCAAAAATTCTTCTTTAAAATGAACAACAAGAGAACCTCCTGACTCTTCAAAATTTTCTTTTCTATACCAGTGTGGTAGATTAGGTCCCAATAAGTCCAGTTCTCCTTCCGAGAAATCTGAAATATGATTTCCCACAAACCTTTTGCCTTTGCCTTTTATAATCATTACCAGTTCATATTCAGGGTGGTAATGCCAGGGTGTTTCAAAATAAGGAGTAATGAACTTATCTGCCACAAATGAGGAGTGTTCCGATAAAGGCAGCTTTTGAATTTGCGGTTTCATTTCAAACTATATTAAAATTTAAAATACCTGTTTTATTAATATTTACTGCAAAACAGGTTAGAAAAGTTTATTTTATTGATGAAATAGTTTTATTGCGATAGTTTTTAAATTTCAATTTTGGCTTACGAATAATAACAGCTATGCCAAATATTACTTTAACACCGCAACAGAAACAGCAGTACGAATTGGATGGATTTTTAATCGTATCCAAATTCTTTAACCCGGAACAAGTGGCCCTGCTCTATCACCTGGCTACAGAAGATGCGGTAATGCGTTCAAATGCTTTCGACCTTACCGACCAGTCTGGAAAAAGCACAAAGCTTACACTTTGGTTTACACCAGGTGATGATACCTATGGATTGCTTGTCCGCAGCCAGAGTATGGTGAACGCGGTTCAATCCTTACTGGGTGAAGGAAAAGTGTGTCATTTTCATTCGAAACTAATGCAAAAGGAACCCAAGGTAGGCGGCGCCTGGGAATGGCACCAGGATTATGGCTATTGGTATAAGAATGGTTTCTTATATCCCGAAGCAATGATCAGTGTAATGGTTGCACTGACAGAAGCAACCGTAGAAAACGGATGCCTGCAAGTATTGAAGGGTACACATAAAATGGGCCGATTCGAGCATCTGTTTGCTGGCGAACAACAAGGAGCTGATATGCCATTTGTTGAAGAAGCATTAAAAACATGTGACCGTGTGCATGTTGAGCTAGATCCAGGTGATGTATTGTTCTTTCATAGCAACCTGCTGCACATGTCAGATGCTAACCTTTCTGATAAGCCGAGGTGGTCGCTTATTTCTGCTTACAACATGAGTTATAACAAACCGTTCCGGGAAAAAAATATGTCCTGCATTACACCAGTAAACGCAGTGACAGACGACGCTATCCTTCAATCAACCCACCATGGCCTTTCTTCGGGAACAGATTTCCTGCGAAAAGAAGATGAGATTACCTTGAAAGAAGTATAAAACACCTTAAAACAAATCGCCAAACCTTACCGGGATTCAGGTTTCTCACCTTTTGTCTAACGATTGTTATTTATGGAATTAAATTATCTGCCGCGCCTACCTGTAAATAAAGACATGCGTATTGGCTGTATAGGCTCCGGATTTATCATGGCCGACTGCCAGCTTGTAGCATACAGGCAGCATGGCTTTAATCCTGTAGCTATAACCGGCAGAACAAAAGCGAACACCCAAAAAGTAGCAGAACGCCATACCATTTCTAAACTTTATGACACCTATCAGCAGTTGTTAGCCGATCCTGAGATAGAGATTATAGATATAGCGGTTCCACCACATGTACAACTTGAAGTGATTCGTGAAGCCGTAAAGCATGCAGACCATATTAAAGGCATTCTGGCCCAGAAGCCAATGGGCATTAACTACGCGCAAACAAAAGAAATCGTACGCCTGTGTGATGATGCAGGTATAAAGCTGGGTGTAAACCAAAACATGCGGTATGATCAGTCCATCAGGGCCTGCAAATCTATCCTCGATAAAGGCCTGTTAGGAATGCCTGTTTTTGGCTCTATTGATATGAGGGCCATACCGCATTGGATGCCCTGGCAGAAACAATTGGGATGGGTAACGTTGCGTACAATGAGTATACATCATCTTGACACCTTTCGATATTTGTTCGGCGATCCGGAGCGTGTGTTCGCCAGCGTTAGTAGAGACCCGAGAACACTAAAAAACTTTGATCACGAAGATGGCATTGCCTTATATATATTAGAATATGCAAATGGCTTTCGTGCCTCTGCATGGGATGATGTATGGGCAGGCCCTGCAAGAGAAGGAGCTGAAAGCGATATTTATATCCGGTGGCGGGTTGAAGGTACCGAAGGTATGGCAAGAGGAACGATAGGCTGGCCTCTTTACCCGGAGGCAACACCAAGCACACTGGATTATACCACGATAAAAAGTAAAGAATGGATACAGCCGCGATGGGATGAGGTTTGGTTTCCGGATGCTTTTGCCGGACCAATGGCGCAACTGATGTGTGCAATTGAAGATGACAAAGAACCCGAGTTGAGTGGCCATGATAATTTAAAAACGATGGCACTTGTTGATGCCTGCTATCTGTCTGTAAAAGAACACAGAGCCGTAGCTATAGATGAAATATTGCAATCCTGATTTATTATCAATTATTAAACCATTTCGTTATGATACAAGTTGGAATATTCACAGGTTACTTTCCCTGTACCCTCGAAGAAACTGCTAAACGCATTCGCGATATAGGCTTCAACACAGTGCAGCTTGATGTATCGTTCAAAGACATGGATCTTTCCACAGAAAACATCAATAAATCAAATTGCAATACGATCCGCGATAGTTTCCGAAGACACAACCTTCCTGTTTGTTGTATATCCGGTTATACCAATCTTGTACATCCTGAGCCAGGCAAACGTAAAAAAAATCTCGACCATTTAAAACAGATTATCAAACATGCACATGAACTGGGATCTCCCTATGTGATTAGTGAAACCGGTACGTTTGATCATGACAGCGACTGGGTACATCACCCCAAAAACAAATCAGAAGAAGGCTATAATGATTGCAGGGAAGTGATAAAGGATATTGTTGATTTCTCAAGAGAGCATGGCGTTACTTTTTTAATTGAAACCTATGTGAATAATGTAATCGGATCAGTGGAAGAAACACTTCGCCTTTTTGCAGATATACAAGATCCGCATCTTGGTTTATTGATGGATCCCACCAATTATTTTGAAGCACATAATATTGATCATATGGATAAAACCCTGAATCATATTTTTGACGCTTTATCGGATAAAGTCATTATCTCACATGCAAAGGACGTAAAAAGGGCAAGCAGTGCTCAGGGTGTGCAAATGGCTAATATTGACGCAAGCGAGGCGCATGCTTTAAGAGGTGTGGGCATGATTGATCTGCCTGCTCCGGGAATGGGATCACTTAATTATGATTTGTACCTGCAACGCTTAAGCAGGCAACATCCAAATATCCCAATAATTATTGAGCATCTCGAAGAATCAGACGTGCCAAGAGCTAAACAATTTTTGGATGAGAAGTTGCGGTTGAATGGGTGTTGATAAATTACCTTTTGACTACGATATAATACTTAAGCGAAACATAAATTAAAAACAATCCTTTTATTACCTACACCTTGTTAATAAATAGTGATCTGTGTGAAAAAATAACCCATAAATGAAAGTAAAAAAAAAGCCGTCTTTTGGTGGTAAAAACAAAAGATATTGCAGCCTGCAAATTTTATTGGTTATGATCTGTTTTGGATTTTATGATTGTACCTATCAGGATAAGACCTCTTTGAAAGATGAGAAGGTAGAAATGAAAAGGTTTACGAAAGTAAAACTGGGAGAAGATTTTGATGAGCCAACTGAGATGACAATTATGGATGATGGAAGGGTGCTGGTCATTGAAAGGAAAGGAGGAATAAAATTATATTCACCTCAAAGTAATAGCGTAAAACAAATTTCTTCAATGCCGGTTTATAGTGGACATGAAGATGGGCTATTAGGGGTTGCGGTAGATCCACAATTCATCAGCAATCATTTCATTTTCTTTTATTATTCGCCTATTGGTGAAAGGCCGATGCAAAGAGTTTCACGTTTTATTTTTCAAAATGATAGCATCGATTTCAATTCTGAAAAAATTATTCTGGAAGTCCCTACACAAAGGCAGGAATGTTGTCACTCCGCCGGTTCTATAGCGTTTGGTCCGGATGGAAATTTGTTCATTGCTGTTGGCGACAATACTAACCCGCACAATCCCGGATATTACAATTCTATAGACGAACGGAAAGGAAGAGAGAATTGGGATGCACAACGCACAGCCGGAAATACCAACGATTTAAGAGGAAAAATTTTGCGTATTCATCCGGAACCAGACGGTACCTATACGATACCAGTCGGAAATCTTTTCCCTGCAGGCACAGACAGTACCCGACCAGAGATTTATGTCATGGGCAGTCGCAATCCATATCGCATTGCAATTGATGCGAAAAAAGGCTGGGTATTTTGGGGTGATGTAGGCCAGAATACTACTGATAACCCAAAACGCGGGCCCATTAGTTATGATGAATGGAATCTAGCAAAAGAGGCGGGATTTTTTGGTTGGCCTTATTTTGCAGGCCCTAATGCACCTTATGCCGACTTTGATTTTGAAACGGAAAAAATCGGCCCTTTCTTCGATCCTGCAAAACCTATGAACGAATCGGTGAATAATAACGGCTTAAGAAACCTCCCCCCTGCAAA
>JANPJC010000275.1:0-32870 GCA_031425315.1 Chitinophagales bacterium | reverse complement strand
TTTATTCAGGACCATTAACAAATATTCCATATTTAATCCTGAATCGTTGTGATTTTTCAATTCAACTATCAATATTCCATAATTTCTTTCAAATCTTCAAAAATCTGGTTCGAACTGGCACTAGCTAAGTGCACTTTACTGATTTTTGGCGATTCCGACCGGAATCGCCATTTTCATTTTGGGGCTGGAAGTGAGGCCAGTTGTGGGATTGCCTTCGAAAAGGTATTCACTTTAATGGATCGAACCGGGCCTTTTGCTGATCGAATCTAATTCCTATTGGATATACAAAACCATATAATCAATGTTTATTTAGGCAACAAATCCGAAAGGCGATTATTTCAATGGTACTATTTTACATCGGAAATGCAAGTCAGAGAAAATACAGAATATCACTGAAAAAAATACTTTGTCTAATTCAGTAATCCTGTGAAGTTGATTTTTTAGAAATTTTGTACTATAATTTTCTGAATTTCTTGCCTGGCAATTTACTGATGTGATGAATAGAGTTTATGTAGATTATCCCAGCTTTTTTATCAATTTTGTAAAAAAATACATACGGGAAAAATTCAATTCTCGCTGCGCTGAACTTCTTCGTTTTTCTACTTCCAAATATTTGAGGGTGATTAAGTATTTCCTCAACTTTTTGCCGTACTGCTTTATAAACCTTTTGCCAAGTCACTTTTGCCTGGCTTCATACCATGTGTACGCATCCTCGTAATCGTTCATAACAATGGATGAATCGAATAAGTATATTTCATCCCATCTGCTTCTTTTTCTTTTTATGTGCCTGTCGCGCTCCTGCTTCCAGATAATCTAGTGAAATACCTTTTATTTTTCCAACTACCTGTTCGGCAAAACGTTTATTCATTTCAGCGATGTAATTTTTATCTTCCAGCAAGGCATCTTCCCGGTTAAAACTTTATACTACAGTCAAAATTGCCTTCTGCTGTTCAGTAATTAATTGATTTTACAGACAAAAAAGAGGATCATAAAAACGATTTTATTTTCATTTTTTTTGATATTTTTTAATCCACTTTTGGAACAAAACCTTGTGCCGAATACATCATTTGAATCCTTTATAAGTTGTACGGATAACTTCTATCAAATCGATAAAGCTGCTCCCTGGTTTTCACCAGACTGCGGCCCCGGTTATCCAGACCACGGCTATTCTATCTATTTCAACTCATGCAATTCTGGTAACGTTAGCGTGTCGTAACCCTCCGACCGCCCCATCTTTTCATCAATCAATTTTTTCTGTAGGGTGATATTTATGTGGTAAGAGGTTTGCTATGTTAGAAGTGTTATAATCATGCATTTTTTCGAGCACATACTTCAACCAAATGTAAGGATTGACCAAATGCAGTTTGCAAGTAGCAAAAAGTGAATAGACCATTACTGCTCTTTGTGCGGCATCATGAGATCCGGCGAAGAGATTTTTCCGCCCGATAGCCACGGGTCTGTTGCAAGTATCGAAATTTAAGATTCAAACATTGATGGATGATGCCTGTAGGGTTTCGCATCTGTGGCTTGAACACCAACTTGTAATATTCATTTGACAGAGTATATTTATATGGATAGATGGAAAGTGAATAGAAGCGAAACAAAGCAGCGCACTTTCAAAGTCCTTTCGTACTACGACAAAAATTTGAGGCATACTTTGTCTATAAATATTTGATTCGCACCACTGGAGGATTCAAGTCCTCAGCACAGCTATATGCGATATAAATGTAATGTCCATGAGCTTTAGCCAGACATCTTCTAAAAGTTCCTTCTTGTTATATGTACCACCGATGACTAATGCAGCTGCTGTTACTACTCCGGCCGGCGTTTTCTGTGCTCCATTGGCACTTCCACTAAACGAACAGCATATTACCCTCCGTGACATCACTGTCCATGTCACAAGGAAACACTGAGGCAGAAAGTCCTGCCAATGCAAGCAGGTGTGATACTGAATGTGCTTTTAATCTCTTCATGATCGTTTTTTTTATAGTTATAATTACTAAGGAGTTTTTATGCTGTTACAGTCATAGTGCTTCCGGCAATAGCGATAGTGTATTTTTTAAGGTTGGCTGTTGCGGGGCCATTTAGTACGGCGCCTGCAGTTGAAAACTGACTGCCATGATTTGGGCAAACAAAGTTTCCCTGATTGCTTTTAAATTCTATTGCGGTACCCTGATGCGTACAAGCTACCTGAACAGCCGTAAAGTCGGTGATTGCGGTACCCTGTGCTAAACGAACGACAATAACTCCGCTCTTCGTCACTGAATCTCCAATGTTCTTTATTTCATTGTTCAGATCAATTTTAAAATTTACACCTGCTGGTGGCGTACCACCTCCTGGAGACTGAGGTGTTGTGTCGCTTTTACTGCAGGAAGCTAAACAACCCATTGTACATACAGCTGCCAAACCAACGCTAAAGGCGGATAAGAATTCTTTTCTGTCCATGACTTAGATTTTAATTTTAAATTATTATTCTGAGGTACTACAAAAAGTAGTTTTTGACTATAACATCTACCCGGTTGACTCGTTTAATGAGCTATTGATTTGCTCGCCAGTATTGAGGTTGATACCATCTTTCAGATTCTGCTGGAAGTAGCTAAACACTTTTATTGACGAGTGACTTAGTAATAAACTTATCACAGATTATTTCAAATTCAAGGCTCGAATTCTGGATGCAGGAGCAGGACTTTCATTTTTTGCCGATAACGCAATGTTCCACCTTTTAACCACTGTCGCAGCAGGCGTGTATTCATTGTCATCTTTATTGCAAGATGAATCAACAATTAAGGTATTAAAGGCGATAGGCAACTTTTAAAATTCCTGATTATAAATTTGGTGGCGAATTACCGAATTTGCCCACGAACAATACCTGCTGGACGAAAGTTTGAATGAACATTTACATAAGATGCACCGGAGGTTATTAATACAAACTGGGCATCGGTCAATTGCAATTCTTTGTTCACACCAAAGTCAGCTGGACTATCAGCAAGATTGAAACTGATAGGACCATTAGTCCCAGCTGCACCGGCATGAACGTGTGAAAAGCGTAGCACATCCCCTTCAGCTAACTTTTGAATAATTACTTTTGAATAAAGCTTCTTGCTTTCACTAACCCTTAGGATAGCAATTCCTTTGGTTTCTGTTGCAACAGCGGGAGCCGAAGCTGTTGGCACTTCCTGACTTCCATCTAATTGAACTACTTGCGTAAAAACAATGCGGCCTACTCCGGCTTCATCATTTTTTTTAGTTTGAGCTTTGGTTTGTAGTTCCGCACCATCTTGTTGCTTCATGTCGTCCATTGATTTAGAACAGGAAACACTGGTAAGCGATGTTACTGCTACAAATGCAATTGCTAAAAAATTACTTTTCATAATAGATTTTGTTAAAAAATATTACAACGTACATTAAACAGAATAGGTTGCCTTGATCTTAAAAAAAATAAAAAAGAGCAGATTAGAATAAAATGTACAGTCGTTTGTATAATTGAATACACTAACGATGCCTTTTAATTCTACTATGCTCCTGTCTCAAAAGTGGTTGCTTAATTGAGCAACATCCACAAAAAGCAAAATCATGAAAACGCTATTTCCCCTATTTTTCATTTTCACTTCGGTCAACAAGCAAACTATTTACAATTTTAAGGTAGCTAACCTTGAGGGGGGAATAATAAATATGGCGTCAGTCAAGGGGAAAAAATATTAATCGTAAACACCGCTTCTTAATGTGGGTTGACGCCACAATTGGAGGACTTTCATAAGCTGCAATAACAATATAGAAATAAAGTGGTGGTAATTGGATTTCCAGCAAATAACTTCAATCAGGATAAAGGAACAAATACGGAAATCAAGGAATTCGCTTTTCCAAACTCTGGTCTTTGTGTCAACTTCTTTATCATTTGTTTACAACTCCGGTGATAAATTTCCCAATTCATCAGACGCAAAATTTTGTATACTAATATTTATGGTAGGTCAAACCAAGCATGATTTCTTTACGTATGTACCATTCATAATTAACGATAAAAATTATATAAAATGAAAAAAGTCCTTCTGGGAAAGATTGGTGTAATAGCTATTCTTTCTCTTTCTCTTGCAGCCTGCCAAAAGGATATGTCTTCGTCACCCAACGAAAACTCTATGAAAGCAGCTTCTGCTGCATTTAAGAGCAACACAAATAATCCAGAAGGAATTATCTTTTATGCTCTTGCAGGTAATACTTTAGATAAGTACTCCAGCTCAAATCCTGAAACTGTATTAGGATCAGCAATGATTACTGGTTTACAAGGAGGTGAAAGCGTTTTAGCTATTGATTTTCGTCCGAAAAATGGACAGCTCTACGCTCTTGGAAGTAACAGCAGAGTATATATTGTCAACCCATCTACTGGTGTAGCTACATTTGCTTTCTCCTTTATGACAACTACAGGGATGCAGGTATTATTATCAGGCACTTCATTTGGTTTTGACTTTAATCCTGCAGCTGATCGTTTACGGATTGTAAGCAATACAGGTCAAAACCTCCGTGTTGTACCTGACGGTATAATGGGTGTAGTGGCAGGAACTACTTTCGTTGATGGTTCTATTAACCCTTCTGGTGCTTCTGTAAATGGAGTGGCTTATGATAATAATGATAACGACCCAGCTACTGCAACCGAGTTGTATGCCCTGGATGTGAATACAGATTTACTTTACGAAATTGATCCTCCTAATGCTGGGACTTTAGTAGAGCCAGTACCAGTGAAGTTGAAATTAGAAGGCGATGGCGGATTTGATATTGCACCAAGGAACGCAAACGTTACCACTGATATTGGTCTTGCTTTATATGAAGTGAACAAGAAATCAACTTTATTTCAAATAGATGTTGAAACTGGTGAAACAAGAATTTTAGCTAAGTACAAAAAAGATATAATGTACACTGCCCTGGCTATTAGCCCCGCATTGTAATAAAACGTACATGCACCTGAAAACTGTAAAGCCCTGGTTTATACCAGGGCTTTCCTCATATAAAATTGAGTCAAATCCTTATTAATATTAGTATAGCTCAGGTAATAGTAGAATAAACAAATTGGCTAAAAACTTATACTGTATAGAAAGCTGTACTCTTGTTAAACCATGTACCGAGATAAGCCTTCTTTTGATTGAACAAAATTCGTGGTAGAACTTTTGCATGCTCCATAACAAGTCGACTTCCGTCAATAACTGATTTACTGACGATCGCTGCTGTTCTCAATCCTTCCTTAAAATTATTCATCAAACTAAAATCAAAGTATTTATGAAGCATATCGCTCTGATTACCGGTATTACTATTTCAATTGTCTATGCAAGCAGTTGTAACTCATCTGACACAGCATCAAATGCAAATGACAGTACCACTGTTTCTGCAAAAGGCAATAATGAAGTAAAGACTACAGCTTTAAAACCCCGGGGTGGAAAACCAGAGTGGGCACCGGATGGCATTGACGATGAAATGTTGGTAGTAATGGAAAAACTGCAGAGCTATGGCAGCAAACCGATTGAAACTTTATCACCACAAGATGCCAGAACACAACCTACACCAACCACTGCGGTTATGGATGTAATTAAAGAACATAGCATTCCAATTCCTCCGTCTCAGGTAGATACAATGGGAATAGATATTCCCGTTTCAGGTGGCAGTGTACATGCCCGTATTTATACACCGCGTACAGCCGATAGTGTAAAGCCGGTTATTGTATATTATCACGGCGGCGGTTGGGTAATTGCTGATCTTGACACCTATGATGCTTCAGCAAAAGGGCTGGCAGAACAAACTGGTGCTGTAGTAGTTTCGGTGCATTACCGGCAGGGTCCGGAGCACAAGTTTCCAACAGCACACAATGATGCATTTGCTGCCTACCAGTGGGTGCTTAAAAATGCTCCAAGTATAAAAGGCAATTCCAAAATGGTAGCAGTAGCCGGTGAAAGTGCCGGGGGAAACCTGGCTTGCAACATTAGTATTATGGCAAGAGACAAAGGCATCCAAATGCCTGTCCATCAATTGTTGGTATATCCTGTTGCTAACAACGATATGAATTCGGAATCGTATCAAAAATATGCGCAAGCCAGACCGCTGAATAAGCCGATGATGGAATGGTTTGCTAAAAATTATTTAGGCGATATGAGCAAAGCGGCTGATCCCCGCATTTCACTGGTAAATGCAAACCTGAAAGGATTGCCCTCAACAACCATAATTGCTGCCCAAATTGATCCTTTGACAACCGAAGGAAAGCTGCTTGCAGATAAGTTAAACGACGCCGGCGTAGAGGTAGATTATAAGCTGTATGATGGTGTTACACATGAATTTTTTGGAATGGCAACTTTGGTGCCTGATGCCAGAGATGCCCAGGCACATGCAGCCGGTAAGATTAAAAGTGCATTTAGTACAAAGAGGTAAGCTTGACATTCGTGACATTACCCAAAAAACAGTTTGTAAAAATTGAATTATGGCAGACGAATAGAATCAATATGCACAGGTTACAGGTACATCCATTGGTTTTGGGTATGAATTGGCAAAGTTATTTGCGCAAAAGGGTTATAACATTATAGGTATTTCTCGTACAGAAGAAGACCTGAATAGCGTAGCAGAAGAATGTATAATGCAGTACGGCGTACGGGCAGAAGTCATACTGAAAAATTTGGTTGGCGAAAATGCTGCAACGGAGTCGTAAAATGAAGTGAAGAGCAGTGGGCTTGAAGTATAAATTCTGGTTAATGACGCCGGTTCAAGGGGTTTATGGATTATTTACAGACACCAGTCCGGAAGACCAAATGTAAATCATCCATCTGAACATTGTTTCACTCACCGGTCTCACGTATCATTTTCTAAGAGATATAAAAGACCGCAACAGTGGTAAGATTTTGCAATTTGAAATTCACCTATAAATCCGGACAGTAAAGTTGCTTAAATTTGAGCAGCAATGAATTCATCTAAAACGAGAACAAGAAGAAATTACGATATATCTTTTAAAGAAGATGTGATTAAAATGATAGCAGCCGGCCGACCTATTGTGGAGCTATCTGCGGCCCTGGGTGTTAGCGGATCATTGATCCGCCGCTGGTATAAAGATGTCCAGTCTACGGCCTCTAATACCCCTCAAAAGGTAACTCAGCCATCAATACCTCAGAGTAACTTTTCAACAGAAATAGAACGTTTAAAAGCTGAGCTCCAACGTACAGAACAGGAGCGCGACATTTTAAAAAAAGCCTTGGGAATTTTCAGCCGCGGAGTTTGAAAGTTGGTACGTCCTGATTCAAAAGAATCCGACGAGTTAGAAATTCTTTCTATTCTCATTAAGGAATATAAAAATGAACACTATTCTGTTCCGAAACCCTACCCACTTGAAGCCATACAATTCCGCATCGAGTAAATGAATATGTCAGAGGCTGAACTTTCCGAAATTTTTGGCTACCGCTCCCGCAAATTTGAAGTTCTTTCTAGTAATGAAAGCTGAATTTAACCATGATCCGGAAACTGGTGTTAAAACTGGATATTCCCGCTGAAGTTTTAATTCAGGCATATTCATCAAAGAACCTTGATTTTCAATTGCGGATCTCAACTCGTTTTCCCTTTCTGTAATACTTTCTAAATATATGTCAAACATAATTTCCGCAAATAAATCTATCTGTTCATTCATAGAGTCGCTTTGATCAACCACTGTTTCGGTGCTTTTTTTCTTAGTCTTTTTTACGCTTTTATTTTTTATTTGTCTCATCATCCATAGGTAATTTTCTCTTTTTTTGTGATCTAATTACCCGACTGCGTTTAGTTGCTTGGGCAAATAATTTATAAATCGACAATCCAGCAATAGATTTCATTTTCCCAATATCTATGTATTCCGAATAAGATATAATTTGCAAAGAAGTGAAAATAAATACGACAACGACTGTCATAAAAAAATCTACGTCAATTTTTTCGACAACGAATTTTTGGTCAGCGTCATTGACGGCAGAGTATACACCATAGGATATAAATTCTCCCCCCCCGCTATTCTTCACTCATCCTGATCTGCACCGGACCAATCAACCCTGCTTCAAGCAACGGTGCTTCTGCAAAAGGTGTCATCCATGCATTGGGCAGTTTGGTGATGTTACTTCTGGCTTCACGATATGCTTCTGGTTTTTTTCCATCACCTACAAGCCAGTTGTTGATACTGTTCACCACCTCAATCACCAGGTAATTTTTTCCAGGTTTAATTTTCCCGGTAATATCAAACCGGAATGAAGGATGCCAGTGGTAACCCAGATTTTCTCCGTTGAGATACACGGATGCAATTTCTTTTACCTTATTGAGCTCGAGCCATACTGATCTGCCGGACATTTCTGCAGACATCTGTTCGAAATGATTGTAATAGGTTACGCTACCTGAATAATGCTGTATTGCTTTATTGCTTGACAAATGCCAGGATTGCAGCGTGGCCATCGTATCCATCATCGGCACGCCTGTTTGAAACCCATACCGAACTTCCCATGGCGTACTGATCGATTTGATTTCATCAGAAGAAATTCGTGTACCCTTTGCCGTGTAGATGATCGTTTTATTGTTTTCAGGTAGAGTCGAAGAAGCTTTAATACTGCTACCTGCAGCAGGCTTTTTGAAAATAATGAAACAGGATCCTTCTCCATCTAAAGAAAAGGGAATAGTGGTTGCAGTTGCGCTGATGGAAAAGGTCTTAATGGTAACACGGCTACCATTTTCCGGTAACCATAGCTCCGGCTGTTTTCCGCTGACACGGAAATTCAACTTCCCTGAATAATTCGTCTTTTTCTTATTGCGGATGAAATAAATATCCGCATCTGAAGTACGGCGATGAATGTAATCGAGGCTATCATCCTGTTGACGGGTGTAATCCAGGTCAGGTATGATGTTTCGTTCATTCAATACTTCTCTTACTGATTTTCCCCAGATAATCCTGCCTTTGCCATACACATTCTCTTTCACATTTACGCCATCGGATTTGCCCCATATTTTTGCCGCCAATGATTTCACAGCTGAATCCTGTTCTTTTTGCCGGTTTAAACCATATGCCATCTGTGGTTTTGCACCAATAACCGTTGCGCCGCCAGCAATTAATTTTTCTAATTTTTGCAGTACTTTCAATTGCATATTCAGTTCATCTGGTAAAACCAACACCTCGTAAAATTGTCCATGTGGTAAATAGATGCGATTGTTTTTTACGGTCATCTTATTGAGGATAACATCACTGTTCACAACATCATAATCATATCCTTCACCCAATGTTTCAGGAGTATGTTTTGGAGGTACGAAATTGGGTGCGCGGTCTCCGTAATAAAAAGCCACATCGCCAACAAATTCTCCCTGTTGTAATAAATAACAGCTTCGTGCTATATAATCGTGAAATCCTTTAGACAAACTCCACCAACCATTGGTAGTATTGATCAGTGTACCGAAATTATATACCCAACCTGGTTTACCTGATTCGGGCGGCGTATGCGGGAAAGTGTGGTATACAAAACGATTCAATCCTTCACACATCGCACGGTCGGCCAGTGGTTTTAATTCACCCGGACCTTCCTGCCATAGCCATACGCTGGTGAAGGCCTCTGCTTCAACATAGCGCTGATTGTAGATATGCGCTGCACTGGAAATACCTTTGATGATCTGTAATTTTTCCAGCTCCGGATGTTTATTCCAGAATTCCCCACGGGGTACCGTAAGCGAACCAAGTGCCTTAAGATCTTCAAATGGAACGTTATGAATGGGTTGACCAGGTCCACCTGCTTCAGCATAAAATCCTAGCCCTTCTTTTTCAGCCATCATTCGTCCTTTTTTATAATGATTGCTGATGATCAGTTCCGACAACATTTTTGTAAAATCGTATCTAAAGCGATCTGTGTGCGTTTTGTCTTGTATGACGAAACCATCAAGCACAGGTAGAAACGGCAGCAGGCTGTATTTAAATTGCTGTTGAAAAGCTGCGGGAAGTTCCGGTGTCCAAACGGCACTGTTTACTTCATAACTATCTTCGTATAAATATTTCAGCGACCTGTTACGCAGTGAACCCATTGCTGACTTTAGCCGATTCAACACATAGTTCATATTAGCTTCCTGTGCGGCGCTGCTGAAATGATCAAGTACAAGCCCTTGTGATAATGGACTCGGAATAGCCAACGGCTGGCCAGTGGGAGTACAGATATATCTTGCGACCCGCCATTTACCAGCAGGAATTTCCCAGGACAATCTACCATCATTTTGAATGGACTGGCTGAGCACGATGATTTGTGATTGTTGAGTAATAACTGAATCTGCCTGCCAGGGATGAGCCAGTACAGCAACTTCCCTGTAATAGCTCGGTTCGCCATTTTCATCCTTGTATAAAATGGTTTTGTCTCTTCCATAAACAGGAGGAATTTCTGGAAATAAAAGCCTACTATCAAATTTCCCCGGCCCTTGCACAATAGTATCAGAATGAAATATACCCATAGCGCCATGTTCCGGTTTAATCCAGGCTCCGCCGGCGTTCCAGCTACTTGATGTGATGAGTCCCAACTCAAGTCCTAACTTGTCTGCCTCCCTTACCGTATGTGCGATAGCCTGCAGAGATTCTTCTTCTAGAAATGGCGGACCAGCAGGAACCACTTTGTTATTATCCACCAAAATACCTACGTCCCAGATATCAAAACCACCCATGCCTTTATCCTTCGCTTCTTTTAATTCGTAGCTGATCTGCGATAAACTCACATTACCATTGACCCAGGGCCACAAGGCTTTTGGCCGCGCAATAACAGGTGGGATTATAAATAATGAATCTAACCTGCTGAGCCTGGTGGTTGCTGTTGATTTGTTTTGTGCTGCAATATTGATGAAAAGTATCATCAATCCTGAAAGTATAAATATTCGTTTATGCATGATCGTAAAGTTGACAGCCGATCAATATAGAAAAATACTGAACCGGCATTTTTGCGGTGCTTATTTATTCAAAAGATAAGCAATAGGCCGCGATCATTATCCTGTACTATCCGGGGAATGGGACAATTTTCACTATTTACGCCACGATCAAATTCGCAGCTGGATAACCTCTCCAACTGTATAATTATTGGAGCAGATGGATGCAAGAAATGGAGATTCAGCATTCAGAAAATAATAGGATTAAGTGTCAGTACATAATCATCAGAAGAAAATTCTATTGTATTTAATATCGGATACTCACAGTATTATTAAAGAAATATTTTTAGTGTTGTTTAGCAAAAGCGCACAACCTAAAAATTGGCGATTCGTTAATCTATTGATTCACAGCTCTACCCTTCATAATACTATAAATGAAATCGAATTCGCTGGTGCTTTTTCCTCTGCTCATCTCAAAGGCTCCGCTAACCTCTGTGGCCTATATTAAAAAAACTAAAATCTCTGGTAGTAATTCTTCTTGGCCACAGAGTTGAGCGGAGCATTGAGTTTAACGGAGTAGTAAGGAAAATTTCCAGTTTTTTATATATAAAACTTCGGCGCCGTGTTAAGTTAAACGCTAACTACTCACTGCTAACTACTCACTCATAACTCAATCCTCTCTGATTCTCTGTATTGGTAAAATACAGCGGTTTAAATTCCGGATCAGTGCATTCGCATTTAACTGACATAGATGTGCATACTGTATTCCCGAAAATACTGGCTACCGCAGCATCTGCAGCGTCGCGTCCGTTAGCGATTTTAACCAGTCCATTCACCGGTACAAGTTTGGTAGGATCAAAGAAAATCCATTCCCCCCCGATATAAGCTTCAAAACATGCATGAAAATCAGGTGGATTTAAATTGTATGCATAGCCTGTAAAATATCTTGCAGGAATCGTCAGTGCGCGGCATAGCGCAATACCAAGATGTGCGAAATCCCGGCAAACTCCAACCCGTTCCGTTAATGTATCATAAGCTGAGGTATTGGAATTGGTTGTGCCGCTTAAGTACTCAACGTTGTTATAAATCCATTCTGTTATTGCAGCAACTTTTCCATAGGCGGTTTCAATATCTCCAAATTCTTTGCTGGCTAATTTCTGCAATTTGTCCGACTGACAATACCTGCTGGGAAAAAGATAGGGCATTATATCATCATCTAATTTACTTACCGGTACAGCCTGCGATAATTTTCGCTGATGAATGGTGTTATAATCAATATCGACTTTTGCCTGATAACGGATAGTAAACTGTAAATTTCCATTTGCTATTAATCTTATAAATCTTGAGCTGCCATCGACACCGGAGATTTCTTCAGATGCTATTTCCGGATTAGTAATGAGACTTTCTTCAACAATTAATTGACTTTTGCTTCGCGAAGCCTGAATGCTGAAAATAAATGTGGTGGGAGAATATACTTCATAGCTGAGTTCGCTGAATATTTTGAAAATCATTTTCTGTTAATTGAAATTGTTGTTTATAGATTATTGAAACATTTTTTCCATCCAGTCATCCGGCATTTCATCCAGATAGTGTTTTAATTTTTCATTCCAGTCTGCTGAAACCTGCTTTAGTTCATGCTGCTCGTACCTTTGTTCTTTCATCTTAAAGCTGTTTTTTACATATGTCACCATGTCAATCGGAAAATCCACGTCGTTGGCACTTACACGTACTGAGTCAAACGAGAGGTATCCCGCTTTTAATGCCTGGCGCATTGACGTGTCGGGTTTAATGATCCGGTTTAAAATACCCTTACCTTGTCCTGAATTACCAATAATGGCAAATGGGCTGCCTTCATCCAGTTCCACCCAATTACCTTCTGTGTACAACAGAAATAGTTTATGCTCATCGTCTTTTTCAAGTTGTCCGCCCACAATAGCATTTAGATTGAACTTGTATCCCGAATTTTGTAAACTCAGCTGGTCTTCACTTGCCACTCTTTTAATTTGTTCGCCAAAGGCATTAACAGCTTTATACATTTTATCGTAAATGAAACCGTTACTGATTAATTCCTGGAAATAATGAACAGCTTTATCGCGAACTGATCTTAATCCACTTGTCATGATGAACAGACTTGCCTTATCATGTTGTAATACCAGCACCTTTTTTTTAACAGTTGTACTGGTACCGGCTGATATGCGGGTATCTGCAAGTCCAACAATACCATCTCTTAATTTTATACCTAAACAATAAGTCATGATAGATTTTGTTTTTCACAATACACTCACACTAAAACATTACATAAATAGATTTTTTAAAGCTGTAATTATTTGATTCAGCCTTTCAGTATCGTATAAACGCAAGTTGGATGATCGTTTATAAGCAATTAATCTGCCTGCCGATTATTTGAAAGTTGGTCAATTAGATAAATTTCAATCATTCTGTTGATCAGGCAGATTATTCATAATGGCAACACAACATAACGAATCTTTGATAGTTCTGCTGAAATGCCGGAAGGTTGTAATTGGCTGGAAAACTGTGGAGAAATATCAACAAAAGCCCCCATGTATTTATTGACTTGTTCCAGTGCAACTTCATTGGTCACCCATTTCACTTATGGATAAATACGAGTGTTACCCGAAATTGTTTAAGTGCAGTTTCCAATACAAAACGAAACCCATATCGGACTGATATGGGTTTCAGGGATTACATACTATAAAAAAGTTTCCGAACAAAGTTTAGATGAAGATTCGATTCACATTATTTCGGATTTATAATTCTTTATTTATGTTTTCAAATGAATCAGGTTCTTTTCTCAATGTCGGTTATCATTCAATAATAAATCTCTGTATTTCATTTCCTGCTTTTAGGAAGTAAACTCCTTTTGAATAATATTTCAATGATATTCTTTGCATTCCGATGCTCATCGACTTGCTGTATAAAAGCTGGCCATTTTGACTATACAAAGCTACAATCGATGCTTCTGACAACTGCAACATTAAATTTCCGTTGCTAACGGGATTGCCATATATATGTATTTTGGATGATGAGCCTTTGAATTGAATATTGATAACTTTACTATAAGTGGATAAACCATCAATATCTCTCTGTTTTATGCGATAATAATTTTTACCGGTTAGTGGAGTATGATGAGTAAAGCTGTAAACTGATTTTGCCTGACTTTTTCCTGCTGCGGTGGTGGTGCCCAGTGAATGCCATCTGTTGCCATCTCCGCTATGTTCCACCACGAAATCTTTGGTATCCTGTTCCATTGCTGTGCTCCATTCGAGAACAACATTTTCCTGCACGGCACGTGCACTGAAATTTAACCAGCTTACGGGCAACAAGGACTGTATTGTGAAGTTGTTTACATCTGTAAAAGGTCCGCAGGAAAGTGAGACGGCTATTGGACCTGTTGTTGCACCGGCAGGAACAGTGGCAGTAATAGACGTTGCACTATTTACAGTGTATGCTGTAACCGCTGCTCCATTAAAATTAAGTGATGATACATTTGAGAAATTCGTGCCTGTTATTGAAACGCTTGTACCGATTGCACCTGTTACCGGTGTGAATGATGATATATGTAATGAATTACTTCCTGGTGTAATGGCGTATTCCAGTGCTCCCATAGCAGGGATGGAAATGTTTCTGGCACTGCTTGAATAATCTGTAACTATACCTGTACCGGTTGTAGCCATTAGTGAAACTTCTGCCGGAAGGTAATCGGTCACTGATGTTCCGCCCGCTGCTGCAAATGAAGGATTGATACTGTAACTATTGCAATCCTGAATGCTGGAAAGTTTCCAGTCGGCCAAACCCGGCTGATCAACACCATTGTATAAACCTAAAACGCCATCCGTACCTGATGCTGAGTAGTCATTGTAATCAATTGCAGCCGGAGTGGTAGTAAGTCCGATAGCATAATGTTTTCCTGTTGCTCCACTATTGGAACGTGCATTTACGAATAAATTATTCCGGTAATTTCTGGTATTGCTTCCTGCGCTGCGGATAGCATAACTGGTACTGGCTCCAGTTGCTGGTGTGCCACCAATATAAACTGAGTTAAAAAAGATATTATTTGTGCCACTTCCGTCTTCTATTCCATATATGAGAGCTGGAGCATTATTTCCAATACTAATAATGTTATTTGAATAGGTACCTGAGCCACCGGCAATGTTGATACCATACAAGGAATTTGCTGCAGGGCTCGCATTAGTGAGAGTCAGGGATCGGATAAAATTTCCTGCAACAGTACTGCCCACGGCCGATGAAGCGCTATATAATCCGGTAATAAAAGAACCCGCAATTGTCGAGTTATTCGCAATATTGGAAATTGTGTTTCCTGAAATAGTAACGACTCCAGAGCTGCCGCTGATAATTCCATACACAGACTGACCGGCTGCTGTGGCGGCGGAAGTAGCGTTGATACTATTTGCGGTACTCAAACTTCCAACCTGGTTATTGCGGATATTCATTGTACTGCCTCCACCTCCGGTATTGATTCCCTGGATACTAACGCCCTGGTTAGCTGCAGTACCCATTGTTATCGAACCAACAATATTATTTTCGATATTTATCACTCCTGAACTTTGCGAGAGAATGCCCCAAAAATTCAGAACGTTGTAACCTGTGATTGATCCAGTCCCTGTCGAAGCACCAATGATATTGCCGGTGGTCGTTCCAATGTTAACATTCCCTCCAACCACGTGAATAGCGGCAAAATCGCGCGTATTACTGCTGTTGGTATAATTGAAATTTGTTATTGTATTACCCTGGATATTTGATGTAACAGATGTTCCTGCATTCAGGGATAGGCAAACGAAACCGTCGCGGCCACCACCTCCTTTAGTGAAAGGTGTACCCCCACATAAAGGTGCGCTGCCGCCGAAATAATTTCCGTTTACAGTGAAATTATTGCCGGCAGAACTGTTAATAGTGACAATATTAAATCCTGTGTTGCCTGGATTCCAGCCTCCAACATTATAAAAACTGTTACCAGTAATGGTCCATTCTGAATTTCCACCTATAATATTCATTACACTACCACCGGTGCCCGTATGAAGAATATCGTAAACATTATTATTGCTGAATATTACGCCACTGTTTTCTTTCCCGCTTGTACCAAGTGAATACACCCCGTTAACCGGCCTTGTACCTGCGTTTGTAATATTATTATTGCTGATTGTATTGTTATCATTTCCATTAGCGCCAGCACTTATACCGAAATAAATAACACCATAAGAGTTCAGTGATTCTGCCCCCCTGATAGTACAAAATTTTACCGTATTGTTGGTGGCGTCGTTTATAAACCTCAACGTAGATGTACCTGCTACATTGGATGTACTTGTATTCGTGATAAACATGTCTTTGGTACTTCCGGTCGCATTAACACGACCATCGATGGTTACATTGTCTGCGCCATTCAGATCAATCAACGGTGCTGCCAAAGCTCCACTGATAATGCTGCCTGTAGCTGTGGGATAAATATTTACCGATGTGTAACTGGCGCTTCCTGAGCCGCTGGCGTTTAGTACAGCTGATGTTGTTTCCGTTGTGTTTGCCACCACCTGGATTGTTATAGTCCCGGTAACAATGCCGGCATTGATGGCATCAAAGGCAGATTTCAAAGTGGTGTATGTTGCGCCACTGGATCCTACTGTGATGGTGGTTTGTGCATGAGTCAACAAAGAAAAAATACAAATGGAAAAAAAAGTAAATAAAGAAGTTAGCAGTTGGCTTTTCATTGTACAGAGATTATTGTTCGGCTGATAAAATTTTACAGTGTGCCTGTTGAATAACAGACAATGAAAACTAATAGTATACTGAAAAACGCTAATGCCAATAAGTATTTTTTTATTATAAGGATACACTTACATCAGTCGGAAGAAACATATAAATTTTTTTCAGGAACATATTAGAGAAGCAGGCAGTCAGCAGTGAGGAGTAAATAGTGGAAAGTAAGCAGGTACAGCCCGATAAAGGGATGTATTGTATGATAACAATGGTTAGTTTTAAAGCTGTTTGAAAGAATGTTTCACTTTGTTTGTGACTTTATCTGTATTGCCACCTGCAAAATAAGTTACACTCAAAGTTTATATTGGCGATATTAAAAGCAGGTGATTGCTATATCACAATAAACAAAAAACCCGAAAAGGTGTGAGGACTTTCCGGGTTCGGGGATAATTTTAATCTTACATAAATGAGGAAATCAGACATTCATATTAGGTGTATGGCCCTGTGTTATGTTCAGCCGGCTTTTTTCAATGTGCTGCTTGAAGTTGTTGATATCTTTCTTTACCAATTTTTCAAACAGGGGATTAAAAAGGGTTGCAATTTTTTCACCTGCCAGGCCCAGCGGTGCGTGATAAGAAATTACGACCTTGATTCGCGTGGAATTATGACCTGCATCTTCAAATACCACTTTTCCCGCATTATCAATGCTTGCATCCGGTAGACTATTCCAGCCTAAAAATTCATTCTCTTTTTCTTTTGTGATTTCTGCTGTCCATTGCAGCGTTCCAATTCCGCCTGGTACATTCGCATTCCATTTTGATGTCTTATTGTCGATTACTTCCACACTCTCCAGATGACTCATAAATAGTGGGAGATTACTTAAATTTCTCCAGAATGCATATACTTCATTTCTGGGCCTTCCAACCACCATTGATGTTTTAATATTCACGTTTTTTGCATGGTCGCCGACCTGATTTTTACCAAACACGGCATAGGCTGGACAATATCCTGCAATCCCTCTTGAAACAAAAAAGCCCCCTGCAATCGCCTGCATGAAACTAAATTTTTTCTTGAAGGCATTTGTAATTAAAAGCGAACCTATCAATACTGAATATAATCGCTCATTAACACCCACATTATTTGGCAATGCTGTATTTTTTTCCATAAAATTTTCTTTTTTAGATTGAATGATGTCTGTTCTTTTTTGCACAAAAACTATTCCCGCAAAAGATAGATAGAAATAGCCCTATTCCGCAGCGGCTGAGGAACATGGTCTACAGCAATGGTGTACAATGGAGGCAACTGCCAGGGTATCTGCAGAGAACTATTCTGCCAATAATCTACTATCTGCAGCTTTGATCGCGTCATTTTTCGGGTTTTAATTATTAAAATGAGTCAAAAAGACAGTGAGTTAAGAATGGTTAAAAGTTTGATCGGCACTGCTTATGGAAAATGAATTGATACCTATATCAGGAACAGATTATAGTTTGATTGATGCTTATAGTAAAACTGTCAGCGGTGTAGCTAAAACCGCTGGTGAGGCAGTTGTTCATATCACTGTAATGAAAGAGATGATAAACCGTCAATCTCAAAAAAAAGAGAAAGTACCTGGAACTGGAAGTGGTTTCATTATCAGCAGTGACGGTTATATTGTCACAAATCATCATGTGGTTGATAAGGCGCTTGAAATTAAAGTTGCGTTATCAAACGGTAACGAAGTCATTGCACAATTGAAAGGGAAAGATCCCAGTACAGATCTTGCAGTTTTAAAAATTGATGTTCACCAGCTTAAAAGTTTGCAATTCAGTGATAGCAAGAATTTGCAACCCGGGCAGATTGCGATTGCCATTGGTAATCCGATGGGACTTCAATTTACCGTAACCGCCGGAGTAGTAAGTGCACTTGGGCGAAGTCTTCGTGCTGAAAACGGACGTTTAATTGATGATGTCATTCAAACCGATGCCGCACTGAACCCCGGGAATAGCGGAGGTCCACTGTTGAACAGTGGGGGTGAGGTAATTGGTGTAAATACTGCGATCATCAGTGGAGGACAAGGGCTTTGTTTCGCTGTAAGCAGTAATCTCGCTGCCTATGTTGCAGGTAAATTAATACTGAATGGTAAAGTACCCCGCGCTTATCTTGGTATTGCTGGCACAAATGTGAGACTTACCGAACGAATGATAAATGCGAATAAACTCATTAACCGTTCCGGCGTATATATCAGCGAGGTTGAAGCAGATGCTCCTGCCCAAAATAATCATTTGAAAACCGGAGATATTATCGTATTGTTTAATGAAAAGATGATAGCAGGAATAGATGATCTGCACAGTTCTCTTTCCGGTGAAATGATTGGCGAATATGTGCAACTAACGGTATTGCGTAATGGATATAAGCAGGTGATTGAGGTGATGCCGGGGGAAATGCCGTGAGGAGGAAGTGAGCGGTGGGCAGTAAGCAGTGAGCAGTGAGGAGTAAGCAGTGAACAGCCAAATGCATGCTCATTGTTTATTTTGCTTAATCCGCACTCCAGGTTATTGGGTTCTGTGAAAATACCAGTATAACGATGCATTTTCAAACTACAAAATCACATAGGAAAAACATAGAAATTTCTATGTGCCCTACGTGACTATGTAGTGACTGTTTCCAGATCTTATCTGATGGAAGTAACCTCTCTTCGAGCGTTATTTTTCAAATTCTTTCAATGATAACTGTTCCGGTCAATCGGAATGCTTATTATTCACGATTCGCGAAGCAGACGGCTGTTCACTTCTCACTCCTTACTGCTCACTGCTCACTCCTTACTTCTCACTTCATCATTGTATCATCAGTTTAGTACGATACCACTTGCCATTCTGTTCCACTTCAACAATATATATTCCATTAGCCAGGCTCTGTTGGAACTGTAGTTTCAGCATCAAACTGCTTGTTCTGGTAACAGCTACAGTTTTATGTACAACCGCTCCCTGCATTGTCAGTATTCTGGCTTTCACAGTTTCATTGCCTTCCACTCGTGGTAATTCAACATAAGCCAAACCTGTATAATTAGGATTTGGATAGATCATCATATCATAGGAGTTTTTCCTGGTAATGACTGACCTGATGTTGGAATACAAAAGTTCTCCTGATGCACTCTGCATTCTCAACCGGTAGAAATTGGTGCCTGGCAGCGGAGCCTTGTCTGTTGTATAGTTAATAGACTTAGCTGATGGCAATGTCTGCATTGTCTGCATCTCCTCAAAGTTTACACCATCGGCAGACTTCTCTATACCAGTTGCACGAATGCTGTCACCAGCATTTTTCCAGGTTAATTCCACTTCATCATTTGCCAATTTCGCATCGAATTCTATCGCTCTGCCTGATGTTGAATACGGTA
Organism: Chitinophagales bacterium; assembly: GCA_031425315.1. Classification (GTDB taxonomy): domain Bacteria; phylum Bacteroidota; class Bacteroidia; order Chitinophagales; family Chitinophagaceae; genus Pollutibacter. Next base: position 12,913 of record JANPJC010000275.1, on the reverse strand, counting down.
CTATTTCAATGCCGGAAATAATAGCCTGATCTGTTATCGAAGTAAAATTGATCGACAGTTTGCCATCTGTTACTTTGATATTATTAAATTGCTCCGTACGCATCACATTTCTGAAATTGGTTTTCGACAGAATATCATATTTGCTCAGTATACCCTGCTTGTTCTCAATCTCTACATTAAACAGCCTTTTGCCTTTGGCAGTATGAATAAATTCAGCAAAATGCAATTTCACAACATAAGTACCATTGCTTACCGGTACCTGGTAGCTGAACGTTTTACCTGTCCGTGATTGCTGGAAAAGACGGAAGTTCAATGTGCCCGCAACCAACTGATTGGTGGAATATGTTGCGCCGCCAGAATAGTAATTGTCACCCATCCAGCTCTGAAGAATAAATGAAAATGCCTGTCCTCCACTGTTGATCAACATTGTTTTGGTTGCCGGAGCTGTTGCATTTTTGATTTCAATTTTAAATTCATCATCAACATATAAACCGCGCCTGTCAGTTGCACGAACTTTGATTATGGCAATTCCGGTCCTGTTTTTCGCAACCTTGATTTCGATCTCACTTTCTTTTGACTTGTCATCGTCGTCATCATCATCATCGTCATCGTCGTCATCATCATCGTCGTCATCATCATCATCGTCATCGTCGTCATCATCATCGTCGTCATCATCATCATCATCGTCATCGTCATCGCGATTGCGGTCATCTCTGCCCCTTTCTTTGAGCTTCGCATCTATCAAAGATGGATTGCTGTTAGAAATTATCTTATACGTCAGTTCTGAAACAGGTGCATCATCTCCAAACACACCGTTGAGGGAAATATTTTGTTTAGAGGCATTAATGTTCCAAACAAAATCCGGTATCGGTTTTAGTACCCACGGCGCCTTGTTCTGGATTTCTGGAATTATTTCTATTCCGGAAACAATTGCATCCTCCCGGTCCTTGTCGAACACAATATTTAACAACCCGTCAGTTACTCTGATATGATGGAACGACTCGCTAATGGCTTTATAAGTTCCACCTGCCTTGGCATATACATCATACCGGGTGAGTTTCCCCTGGCCATTTTCTATATACACATTAAACCTTCTTTGTGATTTTCTTCTGACTTTAAATTCAGCAAAATATAGTTTTACACTATAAGTTCCGTTTGCCAATGGAACTGCATAACTGAAATCTCCCTCACGCTGTGTGATGTACATTTTGTCAAGTGTCGTACCGCTCACATCACCGCCATATATCTTCGCTAAACCCTGTAAAAAATGCCTGTCACTTAGCCAGGTTCTTCCTTCAAGGTCCACCGTTTCGCCGCCGCTATTGATCAATATTACTCTCGGTGAAACTTTTATAATAAATTCATCTGTTGCTGATAAGTTATCAGCATCAGTAGCTTTCACCTTGAGAGTAGATTCGCCCGAAACACCAGCAGCAAACACAAGTTTCAATACTGTTCCGCTGATTGTGGCAGATTTTACCAATGAAGTATTGGTGTTGCCGTCAATAGTAAATTTCAATGCACTAACACCTTTATCATCACCAAACACCGTTGTCAGATTTATCAACACATCCGCAGGACTAATATTCAGTTCCTGGTCCGGAATGGGTTTTAAAATTTTCGGAGCCGAAGGTGCGGGTGTATTATCAATGACATTCACCTTGAATTCGTCTTCCTTAAATAATCCATCACTGTCAGTTGCTCTTACTTTAATAAAACCTTCCCCTTTAACACCCGCAGCAAATGCCAGTGTCAGTGCAGTACCACTGATAGTTGCAGATTTCACGAGTGCCGGATTGCTATTCGCGGAAACCGTTAATACAATATTTGTCGGCCCCTTATCATCTGTAAATACATTCTGTAATGCAATGATTTTATTGGGTGCATTTACATTTACTGAAACGTCAGCTATTGGATTGGCAATAACCGGTGCTTCAAGTGGTATGATTTCAATGCCTGATATTTTTGCGTTGTCTATCAGCGATGTAAACACCAGAGACAAATTGCCATCCGTAATATTGATCTTCTTAAATTCTTCTACAATAGATTTATTTTTTGCACCAGCCTTAGCTATGATGTCATAATTAGTCAGAAGTCCCAGTCCATTTTCAAGATTTAAATTGAATTTCCGTTGTCCTGCATTACTCCAGTAAATCTCTACAAAATGTAATTTCACATCATAATATCCATTTAATAAAGGAATAGTATAGCTGAAATCACCCCATCTTTCATCGTGATATACTCCATCGCTGATTGTTCCGGCAATAGGTACATAGTCGGCGTATGTTTCGCCACCAGTAAAATACTGATCGGCTACCCATCCACCTGAAGGTAATGCGGGTCCTCCACTGTTTATTCTGAGTGCTGATGATGGAGGAGGGGATACGACATTTACTTCAAATTCGTCTTCCACCCAAAAACCTTCACTATCTGTGGCGCGTACACGAATGAGTGCTGAGCCTGTTTTGCCGGCAGCGAAACTCAACGCCAGTGTTTTACCGGTTATCACAGTACCTGTTACCAACGCCGGATTAGAATTTTCTGTTACAGTTAATGTGATGTTGGCAGCGCCCCCATTGTCGGTGAACACGCTGTTATAATCTATAGTTTTTGTTTTTGTATTGATATCAACTTCAAAATCTTCTACAGGCTTGGCCAGCACCGGTGCCGTGGTCAGAATGTTCAGGAAGTCATATTTCGCGGCGTAAGTAGTTGACGTTCCGCTGGATGCCATTAATCCAACAGCTACTGCTTTCGCACCTTGCAGGGTGGTGAGCAAGTCGCCGACGAGTTGTACAGGATTACCGATAATAATCAGCGCCCCGTTTACTGTCGTTTTATATCCCACTACTACCTGCCCATTGGCAGGATTTACATTGAGGTGCAAATAAATTGTACCTGCCTGAAGAATATTGGGAATTACAGTGAAATTATTTAATGTAACGGCACCATTATTTTCCATCAGGATTCTGATACCTGCCGCACTGCCCCCGGTATGGCCGGATAAACTTACTGACAGGTAATTATTCTGATCGCCGGTGCCCAGCTGAATTCCCTGGTTATAATTTTCATTCAGTTGTGCAATAGTAAGGTTATTGAAGAATGGACCAACCATTGAAGCCTGAACCGAAAATGCCGGCGACGTATTGGTGACTTTATATCCGAATTGAAAACCATTCCGCTGCGTGTTCAATGTTGCTCTGCCGGGACCTGCGGGGAAGCTGGCCAAACCAACTGCGCCGCCCATAATTAAACCCGGATCATCAATGTCGAATCTCGCATCCGGATTTGTAGAGCCATTTGACATCAGGCCGGTAAATCCAAGTCCAAACAATCCTGTTCCCGGATCGCCATTCAGGAATGGATACTGAAGGGTAGGAGCAGTCCCCAAACCGTTTTGTGCATCAATGTGAAATACATCAGTAACATCAAGAATACCATCATTGTCATCGTCTGTATCGAGTTTGTCAGAAGTTTTATCATTATCATTATCTGGTGGTACGCTGCTTGAATTACATGGATTGGTACCGTTTGCTGTTTCATCAGCATTATCATAACCATCATCATCATCATCCAGTGTTGTACTGGTGTTATTGCCGGTACATGGACCAGTTGGTGCCTGTGGTGTAAAAATAAAAATTTTACTGGCAGTATAATCGCAAACCCACACGGTACCATCAAATATTTCATTCGGTCCCTGGGCAGTGAGATCCAGGGAGATCTCGCCAAAGCCGCTGGCCAGAATTTCTTTACTCACCACCTGTGTACCGTCTGCATTTAAAATCATCCGCCATATTTTTCCGGAAAAATCTGCAGCGAGAAGATTACCTGTCATTTGTCCGTTAAATGCGGAAGTACTTGTATATTCTTCTATACCATTAGTGGAAGAAGCAAATGTAGTTAAAGCTCCATCGTTAACACCGGGCATTAAGAAGTTGGCTTCTGCGCTGTTCGCCATGCTAACAGGAACTGGTGGCCAGTCAACAGGCAAAGTAGGTTGAGTGGTTGCGAAGGTACCGGTTGTACCATTATGGAAATATAAACCTGCCCCGTTTGGATTGGCCCTGATCGGGTTTGGATGTCCTGCATATATCGGAGCCATACCAGGTTTTGAAACCAGGTGGAGATTGTCGAGATTATTTACCACACCCAAGCTACCGGAAGGAGATGTTGAACCTGGTTCGGCAGGGTCATAATCATTGCTCACATTAGCAGTATTGGTATTTTTGGGATAACCACCCCAGCCATCATTGGCGCCGTTATCAATAGCGTACATTCTTCCAGCTTTGCCGGCAGTTTTTGTAATCACAATATCATATGCATTGCGCCATCCCGGAGAGTAAATTTTCACAGGACCGCCACTAACGAGCTTTGCCTGGTTGCGGCCATCATTTCCTCCAAAGGGATCACGTACATCTATTGTTTGTGGAGAGCCTGGTAGCGCTGCATTATAATCAGGATTGGCAATATCGGCTCTTGTCGGATCATTTAATGTAGGAAGATCATATACATATTTATTATTGCCTGTTCCTCTAACCGGAAGATTATTGATAGTATTCAGATTGATACTTACGATTGCCGCAGAAAGCGCATATTCTGTAAGAAAAGCAAAGTTATTAGACGGTGCTCCTGCATTAGTGATACCACCAACGGCAACGTATAATGTATTTGTGCTGTTGTCAATGGCAAGGCCGTTAACTGCGTGATTTTCTTCTGATCTCGGTAAGCCCCTTACAATATCAATTTTCTCCCAGTCAGTACCATTCCATGTAAGTTTACTGATGATTCCTGAATTGGTATCCAGATTACGATCGCCTGCAGTTCCCCCACCTCCAACACGGGGATCACTTGAACTCACATAGATAATCGGATTTGCAGCTGTCCCGGCGATTAATATTCCTGTCACCTGGCGGGTCTCAAAAATACCCGTAAACAAGTTTCCGTCGTCATTATGATTTGGAATTTGCGCCACGAGATAAATTGTCTCCGATTCGGTAATTGCATACGAATTAGCTCCTGTTTTTTCTACCGTGTAAACAAAGAGCCTGCCTCCTTCTGTACCCACATACAAACGTCCATCAGGTCCAAACTGCAAGGTGGTGGGATTTACACATTCCGGATCAAGCCCGGTAAGGTTACTGATAGAAAAGGAAGTTTGAGAAACGCAGAAGTGCGAGATGCAAATAAATAAAAGTGTGTAGAGTGTTTTCATAAATCGGCTTAGTAATGGTACGCTCGTTAACATGATTTACTAATTGATAATTACAGATTATGTTTCAGTGGTTTTGTACAACATACTCCCCAATTCAAACGAAATTGAAAGATGTTTATACACAATAAAGATTAGTCAGAGGAATGGAGGTGGATTAATTATAGAATATTAGTGAGAAGAGAACTCACTGCAAGGCAGTTAATTTTGACTTCAGAACTCAATGAAGCTATTGCATTTCGCTAATAATCACAGTGTTTTACAACTTGTTTTTTTGCACATCGTAAATTAATGTTTCATTAAGCACCAAAATGACCTTCAAAATAATGCCCGAGGGTGACATAATTGTTTAAAAAATCGGGCCAATACCTGGGTTGATTGGATAATGTTGGATGGAATTCGTGACATATTGTAGATAATTTAAACAGGAATCAGTAAATAATTTTTAACATTTTCACGGTTATAGATCCCCGCGGCCGTTCTTCCTCCAGCCAATTTCGCTTCGCATTTTGAAAAAATCTCACAATGTAAGTAGGTATTTTATAAGATAAGTAAAAATTAATCTCTTGATTCTGTGTACATTAAGATTGGGATAAATAATATTGCATAGTAAAAATACTGTCGTAACATCGTATAATTACTATATTAGTTGCCATAACAGGTAACCGCTTGAACATGCTAAACAAATCCAAACTGCCCCGTTGGGAAATCTATCAGGATACTACAAATCGTTGGAGGTGGAGAAAATTTGATGAGAGGGGAAAAATTCAGGCGACTTCACCAACCGGCTTCAGTAGCAGGGAGCTGTGTATTTTACATGCCAGGAAAGCAGGTTATTCGGGAGAATAAGTAGGTAACTATTTCCGGTATTCGTTTTTGTAAATCAATTTACCAACGAGCTTTTTCATTTTATTATAACAGCGCTCCTCACTTTTAACGCCATTGTCTTCATAAAGATATCGCCAGGTTAAGTAGTCTGTACCTCCGTCCTGCACAGTAATCATCTCTGATAATTTTCCGTCACCATCATAGTTAAATAAATAGTCAGGTAGTAATTTTCCAGCTCTTGTATTAAATCGTACAATGTCCGAGAGGCGTCCACTCTCATCATAATAGTAAAGTGTTTTATCTCCTGCAACACCTTTTATGATGGGTTGCTCTTCAATTATATTTCCATCGGCATCTGCTGTTAAAGTGTAAACTATACTATCCCGTAGATCCTTCACCCGCACCATTCTTTCGGGAAGACCTTTACTATTATAAATCCACTCGTGTGATTCAACCACCTTATTTCTTTCACCAATAATATTTGAGGTGCTTTTAATTAATATCAGTTTACCTGTGCTGTCGTAATTATATTCATATTGGGTGAAAGCAGATTCGCTGCTATCGGTGGATCGATACAATTGTCCCTGGGCGTTATAATAACTGGTCATCGACGATTTGCCCGAGAGCGGTGCAACGGTTATAGTTTTAAGCTGGCTATAAGAAATATTGTATTGCTGCGTAAATGAAAAATCAGTGCTGGGTTCACCTGTGGCTTCATAGCTTTCACCTACAATGCGTTGCAGTTTGTTTTTTTTATGCAATTGGTAATTGCTCAGATTGGAAGCATTACTCAATAAGTCTTTATAATAAAACTGAGCACTGGCTTTGAAAGAAGACACAATCAAAAAAGCGAAAAAAACTGGGGCGAGGTAATTGCGCATATTTGCGTTTAAATGAAATTCAAAACTAATGTTATTAGCTTAAACGTTGCACAGGCCATGCCTGTTATGCCTGAACCAACATTTGTCCTTATTTTTAACAAAACCAGTCAGGAGTGTCGCATAACAGAGAGAGACATGAAAAAAATTGTTTGAATTGCGGGCAGATCGTCGCTGGTCGCTACTGCCAGCACTGTGGCCAGGAAAACGCTGAACCAGATGTTAGCTTCTTTGGATTGATCAGGCATTTCTTTTATGATATCATTCATTTTGACGGTAAATATTTTAAGACGGTCAAATATCTCGTTTCAAGACCCGGATTTTTATCTTCTGCATTTATTAAAGGAAAAAGGGCTGCTCACCTTGATCCTGCCCGGATGTACCTCTTTACTTCCGCCATATTTTTCTTTTTGTTTTTTAGTGTATTTCTTGATGCGTCAGAGAAAAAAATGAAGCAGGATATTCAATATAGAAATGAACTGGTGTCGGACCTGATCCTGCTGGATAATAAAGGTGACTTTGATATACAAAGCAGGTACATTATCAGAAATAAGAAAGACACCCTGATTGATATATATGATACTGCGGGAACTAACCGGTTCAGAGACTCAGTGTCAGAATTGGTAAAATTGGTTCCGGCAAATGTGAAAAGGCCCAATGTGAGATTTCTGGGATCAAATTTTACCGGCACCAAAGCGGAATATGATTCGATTCAACGGGCATTAACAAACGATCAGCAAGATTCGTGGTTCAAAAAGCAGATAGCGTACCAGCGGTTTCATGTTGATAAAGAATATAAAGGTGACGAGGCGACCTACATTGCACATTTGATGGACAGGTTTTTGCACGGCTTTCCAACTATATTTTTCCTGTCGTTACCGTTAATTGCTCTGATATTAAAATTGTTGTATTTCAGACACAAGAATATAACACTGTCACATCACGGCATATACCTTGTGCATCTTTATATCTTCACCTTTTTGTGGATGATAGCATATTTTTCAGTCGATGAATTGTGGCTCCGGTTTTCATGGTCTTTCTTAAAATGGTTAAAAGCAGCTTTATTTGTGTGGCTGATAGTGTATTATTACAAAGCCTTTAAGGAATTTTACAAGCAGGGAGCGCTAAAGACAAGTGTAAAGCTGGGTCTTACTTTTGTGCTGTCAACTATTTTAATCATTTTAATAGCGGCTAATTATCTAGGATTTACAGCCTGGAAAGGATAAATTATGGAACAACAATCTGGCTCAGCATTTTTACGGCTTACCGGTATCATGGATGAATTGCGGGAAAAATGTCCATGGGACCGTAAACAAACAATCGCGTCATTGCGACAACTTACGATAGAGGAAACATACGAGCTGGCAGATGCTATCAGTGAGGAAAACTGGAAGGATATTCGTGAAGAGCTTGGAGATCTTTTGTTACATATTACTTTTTATGCAAAGATTGCATCCGAGCAACAACAGTTTACACTTACAGAAGTGATCAATGGCGTCTGCGAAAAACTGATATCGCGTCATCCGCATATTTACGGCGATGTAATAGTAAAAGATGAGGAAGAAGTGAAAAGCAATTGGGAGAAACTCAAATTAAAAGAAGGAAAAAAATCGATACTTGGAGGAGTACCAAAAACATTACCGGCGATGGTGAAGGCAATGCGGCTCCAGGAAAAAGTAAAACAGGTGGGATTTGAATGGGAGAATGCCGGGCAGGTTTGGGAAAAAGTGGAAGAAGAAATGAAAGAATTGAAGGAAGAAGTCGAATCTGCAGTGAACAATGAAGAAGAAATGAAATTGAGGCAATTAAAAATGGAAGATGAGTTTGGAGATGTTTTGTTTTCCCTGGTTAATTATGCCAGGTTTTTAAACATTGATGCGGAACATGCACTTGAACGCACCAATAAAAAGTTTATGGAAAGATTCAACGGCATGGAGCAATTGGCATTTAAGCAGGGTAAGGCATTGAGCGATATGACGCTCATCGAAATGGATGCGCTATGGGACAGCATTAAAAAGCAAAGTAAAGCAATTTGAAAAATTTTCTCCGGGATACTGTTTACCGCAATGCATATTATCTCATTGGTGCAGCATGGCTGTTCACCCTATCATTTATATTCAGCAACTACTGGAGTTATACATCTTCTCCACAGGGCGTAAAAAAGAACCTGGAACAATACCTTCATACACAGGAAAAAGATTTTTCTGATTTTCTTAAAGATTCTGCACTAATCAGCCGTCTCGTAAATGTTAATGAAACAGAAGCTGATGTTTACAGTATTTCTGCCAAACCATATGGCATATTTATTTATTCGCTGGAAGACTATGGCCCTATCATATTGAAATACTGGACTACGCAGCAAACCCTTCCAACGGAAGAAATGCAGGTGAAAGACGAAGGAGAATACCTGGAAACACTGCCAAATGGAAAGTTCGAATTTGTCCGCCGCAAAATTCCAGGGCCAAAAGGATCGAATCTTCTCGTATGTGCATTGATCCCCGTACGGTGGAATTTTTTTATTGAAAATGATTATCTGCAGAATGGATTTATTGATCATCCTACCATTGAAAAAAACTATAAGATCGCAGAAACCTACAATGGAATACCAATTGTCAACAGTTTCGGAAAAACGCTTTTCACACTTGAAAAAAAGTTGACCGAAGCTGGGCCAAGCAGCGACTGGATTACAATTATGTTAAGGTTGATTGGCACATTACTGATTTTCTTTTACATTCATATGATAGCAATCGGACTTTCCCGGCATTATACTGCTGCGATCGGTATCGGTTTCCTTGTCGTTTTGGTTTTCATTATCAGGCTGATTAGTTATAATCTGCCATTCCCAATTGATTTTAATGAATTTGAGTTATTCAATCCTGAGATTTATGGCTCCAATGTGATATTGGCTTCGTTGGGAGACCTACTCATTAATGCTCTACTTTTTGTTTGGATCGTTTTATTTGCGCGTACTCAAATTAACAAGTACGATTACTCAATTAGAATAGATACACAGTGGCTGGCAATAACGATTGGTTCATTAATGGCTTTATTGCTGGTTGTATTAACATGGGTAAGCGGAAACATTATCAGGAGTCTTGTAGCAGATTCGCGCATATCCTACGACGTTACTAATTTCTTCAGCCTTAACTTGTATAGCGTAATTGGTTTTGTGGTCTTGTGTTGTATTTCGATGGGCTATTTCATCATGAGTTTGATATTAATTAAATTTTTGGATGAAGCAGTGGGCCCGAAATATTATGCTAAAGCTTTACCGGTATCCCTTATGGCGCTGGTTATTTTAACGCTGCGAATGGGTAATCCGGCCGTGGTTTTCGAGATGGGATTGTTGATTTGGTTGTTGCTGTACGTTTTAGTTGTTAATTCCACTAAGCTTAAAATTGCCAGGCATATTGCGGGAAGCGCTATGGTTTTTTGGCTGGTATTATTTTCTGCTTCCATTGCGCTGGTGATAATTACACAGAACAGGGTGAGAGAAGAACGCCAGAGACTTTCTGCCGCAGCAAAATTGGGCATACAGGCTGATCCTTCGAGTGAAATGCTGATCAACATCACCATTAATTCTTTGAGTAATGATTTTATACTGGATAATCTTCCCAGGTTCAGAACCGATTATTTGAGCCAGGCATTAAAAGACAGCATCATTAACGCCAATTTCCAGGGATACAGTAATAAGTTCGAAACACATCTCTACCTGTTTGATACAGAAGGCAATCCTTTGTCTACTTCCGACCAGCTAACATTTGATACGCTGAATACGATTTATACAATGCAAGCTAAGAAGACCAACATTGCGGATTTAAAATCGTACGAAACAGATTTCACCAGGTTGAGCTATATCTATCAGAAAGAAGTAAAAGATACCAGTAATCAATTGATCGCCCGTCTGTTTATGTTTTCTGATCCGAGAAGTTATAAAAGTGAAGCGCTGTATCCTGAGTTGATCAAACAAAATGAAGATGTTGGATTTGAAAGACTTCCCACATATGCGTTTGCGGCATACGACAAAATGGAACTCATTTATAACCGCAATGATTATCCTTTTGCAAGCAGGCTTGAACCCAATGAAATTCCAAGGGAGGAATATGCCTTTATTAACAAGGGCGATTACCAGGAGCTTTGGTACAAGATAGGATATGAAAAGGTAGTGGTGATTGCCAAGAAGAATAATTTTGTTTTGGAAGCTATCACTTTATTCTCTTATTTATTCTGTGTATTCCTTTTTTTAGTGGGTGTATTTCAGCTGGCCAGTTTAATCATCCGTTCGGGATTTCAAATTGGTGTGCAAAGCGATATCTGGAAAATGAGCATAAGGAACCAGATCTACAGCACTATTATTTTTGTCAGCATTTTTTCATTTTTTATTATAGGCGCGGCTACGATAATCTTTTTTATACAGCGGTATAACAAGAACAATAAAGAAAGATTAAGCAGAACCATTCAGGTGATGTCTAATGATTTGTATAACAAGACCGGCGATTTTATCAATCGTAGAAATCTGTTGACGATGTCTGATTCTGCATCCATGGAAAGTTTGGAGGTGGAAGTTGCAGAGATTGCGGAAATACATAATACAGACATCAACCTGTATAACACCAATGGGGAGCTGGTGGTTTCTTCCAATTCACTGGTGTATAACAAAGGTATATTAAGCCGGTTAATGGATCCTGTTGCGTATTATGAAATGAAGAGATTGCGGAAAATTCAGTTTGTACAAAATGAGCAGTATGGTAAACTTAAATATTTAAGTATTTATGTTCCGGTCAGAAATACTAAAAGAGTAATTACTGCATACCTCAATATTCCGAATTTTACTTCTTCGCGCGACCTGAACCAGGAAATTTCAAATTTTCTGGTTGCGATTATCAACCTTAATGCGTTTATCTTTTTAATCGCCGGTGTAATTGCCGTTTTTATTACAAACCGCATCACACAATCGTTTACATGGATAGGAGAGAAGATGCGGGAAATCAATTTGGGTAAACACAATGAAGTTATCACCTGGGGGCGTAACGATGAAATTGGATATCTGGTGAAGGAGTATAACATCATGGTAAAGAAATTGGAGGACAGTGCTGTTGGGTTGGCAAAAACTGAGCGTGAAGGCGCCTGGCGTGAAATGGCGCGGCAGGTGGCGCATGAAATTAAAAATCCGCTTACACCCATGAAGCTGAGCATTCAGTATTTGCAAAAGGCCATCGACAATAATGCTCCCAATGTAAAAGAACTCAGTACCAACGTGGCCAAAACGCTTATTGAGCAGATTGAACATTTATCCAAGATTGCAGCGGAGTTTTCGCAGTTCGCAAATATCGGCAATACACGTAACGAAGAATTTGACCTGCATGAAACACTTTATTCTCTGGTTTCGTTACTCGGTATTAATGAGAATGTACAGATCAACTGGAACCCACTGGCCGTCCCGTTAATGATAGATGCAGATAAAACACAGATCAATCGTCTCTTCACTAATTTGATGCAGAACGCTATTGAAGCCATTCCTGATGATAAAAGAGGATTAATTGAAATACAGGAAAAAGTTATTGACGATGAAGTGATGATCAGTATTAAGGATAATGGATCAGGCATACCAATAGAAACCCAGAGTAAAATATTTACACCAAATTTCACTACCAAAACTTCAGGTACTGGTTTAGGCTTGGCGATGTGCAAGGGGATTGTCGAAAAGGTAAAAGGCGAAATAACTTTTGAAACAAAGGAAGGGGAAGGGACAGTGTTTTATATCAAACTTCCTTTGGTGAAGGCCAATACAGTGAGCAGTAAGTAGTGAGCAGTAAGCAGGGAACAGCCAGTGCAGGTGATATGTTGTAAGTTTTAGGTTAACAGCCAATATACAGTTGGTAGACAGTAGACGGTAGGTAGGCAGTAGAGAACAGCAATACAGTTTTACGTTGTAAGTTTTACGTTCGACGTGAACAACTAGTGTAAGCATTCTCCGAAACCCGGAAAGATTATCTCC
>JANPJC010000274.1:0-34523 GCA_031425315.1 Chitinophagales bacterium | reverse complement strand
TAATGTTATGTATGACAACATATATATTTAAAATGATGCACACATAACCGCTAAGGTAACGCTAAGGTGAGATTTCAAAAGTGATGTTATTATCACAATAGTAAATGATATTAATATTCCTGATTGATATTAAAGGCTTTTATCTGGCATTATTAAGCAATCGCCAAAAAGTAATGGATAAGAAATGCCACCGATTTTTCCATCCGCATTTTATTCGTTCAGCTACCGAAAAAAATAGTATAGCGTTAGGAGATTATGCACCTAAGGCTTTTTTCGCATAGGCCAAACATTTTTGGGTTTCTTTCACCGCATCTGATCCCTCCGGAATTTCATATTCGAGTTCGATTGAAACAGGAATTTTATATTTCTTTTCTTTCAGTAAAGTAAGTACTTCTACAATAGGAGTATCGCCCTGTCCCCAGAGCAGATTGGCAGCACCGTTCTCTTTTGTTTTACGATCTTTAAGATGCAATGATGTTATCCTGTCGTGCCTGTTTTCGATCAGCTTCAATAATGATTGTTTTGTATTATCTCCTCCTGCAGCAATGTAATGCCCGCAATCAAGGTTAAAAGAATTGTAAGCAGACTGACTAAGTGCTGTATCCCACGCAGTATCTGTTGCCTGTGTATGTGCATGATACCCGATATAGACTTTATGTTTGGCGGCTAAATCACCGAGTCGTTTGGAATGTGAAACATCCGTCGGTAATTCGACAGTAACGGATCGGGCACCGAGGGCCCTGGCAGCTTTCAATGCATATTCAATTTCCGCATCGGAATTTGAAGGGTTAAGCGCATTGGGTTTGTAAGCATATATGCTCACGCCGGCTTTTTTGAATATTTTTTTCAGCGCTGCAAATTTATCCATTGGTACAGCAGCCCGCCACTCAGCGACCTGTTTTGCATACGCAGCAAGTTGCGTTTTTTGGTCTTCACTCAATGCAGGTCTTTGTCCAGTTTGTCCGCCGGTAATCTTAACAGGATTGATAGGCTTGCCTGCAAATTCTTCCACTGCATCCCCCATCAATTCAACTGCGTTGATGCCGCTATCAACTACATATTTAAGAATTTGATGCACGTCACCGGGCATACTTCTGTAACTATAAGTTATTACGCCGATCTGCACACCGGAAAATTTAGAATCCGGATTGAAGACATTTAAAAAAGGATTTGAAAAAGCAGATGATCCCGTTATCAGTAAACCCAGGGACGATATTGATCCTTTAACCAGGAAGTCGCGCCTGGATTGATGCAAATCTTTATTACTACTTGTATTCATGATGGCAATTGTTTTGTTGATTTCAGCGATGTCGCTTGCAGCATATAAGTTAGTTAATTTATTTGCTGATTGCTTTTGCTGTAAGAAAGATTTAATCTCTATTTTCCCCTTTCTGCATTAACATTCTGCCAGGAAAAACAAATAGCCGGGGAGGCGTGCAGGGAAGAAAATAAATAGCGAATGAAATCTCAATGAAACATTTTAATGTATTCTTACCGTTTCGTCATTTCCGTTCTTTGCGGATTCCCGGCTAGAACTTATAAATTGTTACGAGTTGAAATTCAAATCAGGCAGATGTTGGAAAAGGCGATCTCCTGCATGCAATCCTATCAAAAATAAATTTTCTCCTCATACTTTTTTATTCCACAGAGAATTTCTCACGTACCCGTTCCAGCAACCTTTTAGTCGCCAGTACACCATCAACGCCTGTCAAATCGGTAGAATCGGGATCATGCAATTTTCCAAAAGATCCTGCATATTCAATGCCCACATAACCATTGATATCAAACTCACCGATGATGGAAAACATTCGGAAAAAGTCGGTACCATTATCATTGCCGTTTTCATCGAAGCGGTGGGATTTGGCGCTAATGCCTTTTGCATATGGCATCATTTTTTTCACCCCTTCATACCGATCGAATTTTTTTAAGCACCTGGTTTGCATGATTCCTTTCCAGTCGTTGGTTTCGGGCTTTGTTCTTTCCGCACAAAAATTACCGAAATCAGGAAGTAGTCCGGCATTTGGCATATTCACTGCTTTAATAATATCAATCAACCAGTCGACATCAGTAGAATTGCCAAAATGATTTTCCACCACCACATTAATCTCTTCTACCAAAGCATACTCAAGCAATTGACGATAGCCTTTAATTGCAGCTTCGGCTGCTGCTTCAGCTGGATCGTCGGGTTCACTGGTAAGAATTTTTTTCACATCACCGAGGTTCACCCTTATAGATTTACAACCCAGGAAACTTGCCGCATCCACCCATGCATAATGTTCCTCCACCGCCAGTTCACGTTCACGGCTATTCAGCGCTGCAATATTTCCGCCATCCACCATAATCAAATTACTTTTCACACCAAGGTCATCACATCTTTGCTTCAGTTCACGGAGATATTTCACCCTGGTGTGCTCTTCATTGAAAAATGTGGAAACATATTCCACCACATTTATATCACATTCATTTTTCGTCTTTGCAGGAAATTCAAGATTCGTCATTTTGCCAGACATTAATTCGCCGGCAAAGGACCATTCGGCCAGGGATACATCAAAAGAGAAGGGTCTGGAAGCTATTTCTGGCTGATGGACAGTATGCTGTTTATCCATTCTAAAGAAATTATGGGTTGATAATGGTTGAAAAAAATCAATGATCCTGCATTGATAGTAATATTGACTAATCCAGGGGACATTCAAAAATAATACAGTAAATGATCAGTATAAAAAAATCAGGGTATTATATCATTAAGAATAATGCATTGATTGTATTGAATGCCAATCACCTGCCGGATATCTATTTTCGTTGAAAAAAATTGGACCATTTAGGCGGCAGTTCGCTTAAATTTAGGTTTGCATTAAAGCAGCACCATGAAAGCAATCGGATTCAGAACATCATTACCCATCGCGGAAAAAGAAAGTTTTATTGCATTCGAAACCCCCGTTCCATCTCCGGAAGGGAAGGATCTGCTGGTCAGGATAAAAGCTATCGCAGTCAATCCGGTCGACTATAAGATCAGGCAAAACTCCGCAAAGGATATTGTACTGGAACAACCTAAAATAATTGGCTGGGATGCGGCTGGTATTGTTGAAGCTGTTGGCCAGGATGTTTCATTGTTTAAGGTGGGTGATGAAGTGTATTATGCAGGAGATATCACCAGGCCGGGAAGCAATGCCGAATTCCAATTGATTGATGAACGCATAGTGGGCCGCAAACCTTCGACGCTTTCATTTGAAGAGGCAGCAGCTATTCCACTTACTGTTATTACTGCATGGGAAATGTTATTCGACAGGATGCGGCTGATAAAAGACAGGGATCAAAATAAAACGATACTGATGTTGGCAGGTGCCGGTGGAGTGGGCTCTATTGCCATTCAGCTGGCGAAAAAATTATTGGGTTTAAAAGTAATAGCTACTGCATCCAGGAAAGAATCGATTGAATGGTGTAAAAAAATGGGTGCAGATATCGTTGTTGATCATCGCGATTTACTAGCAGCTGTTCGAAATACCGGACATCAGCACATAGATTTTATTGCCGACTTCGTTGACAACAATGGATATTGGGATACTATGGTGGAACTTATAAAACCACAGGGCCACATTTCTTCTATAACCGGTAATGCCAATCCGGTGGCGCTGACAAAACTGAAAACAAAAAGCGCAAGCTTCTCCTGGGAGTACATGTTCACGCGATCATTTTTCAAAACGGACGACATGACTGAGCAACATCATATCCTCAACAGCGTTGCGAATTTGTTTGATCAACAAATACTACAGTCCACACTCACTACTGTGCTGGATGGTCTCACTGCTGAGAATTTAAAAGCTGCGCATCAACAACTGGAATCAGGAAAAACAATTGGTAAGCTGGTGATCAGGCTTTAATAGCTATAAATGTATACTTCGATTATCTGAATCGCATTGATTTGCACCGATGACTTGATTTGCTATTGTCTTCTTAAATAAACAACGTGACCACCACCGGCAGCCAATTTAATGGTAATACTGCTGTCAGCTTTCACAATTTTGTCTTCCATAACCAGATTATTTGGATATTGGCCGGCGTTTGGCGCATCCTTAAATATTTGAGCAACGAATGCCCCTTCAGGAAGAAAATCCAATTGAATAGTTAATTGCCGTTCCTGACTGTTGGTAATTGTTCCTATGTACCAATCCTGATTTTTTCTTCTGGCGACTGTAATAAATTTATTCACTTCAGCCGCGAGAACTTTAGTTTCATCCCAGGTGGTGGGCACCTTTGTAATAAAATCAAATCCTGGCTGCGTAACATAAGCTTGGGGATAATCAGACACAAGCCCCAAATAGCTTTCCAACACCACATACATGGCCAACATGTGACATCTGGTACCCAGCATCAATGGCCGTGTAAACTGCACCTTGAATTTGCTGGGGGCTACTGCTCTGAACCCACCAAGATGGTAGTCAACAGGACCTGCAATCATTCGGGTAAACGGTATATAGATATCATGATCAGGTGGAACTCCACCAGGCACCCACTTATTAGCTTCATAATTTAGTGCGCTTTCCCTGGTCAGTTCATTTGGATAAGTTCTGGATAAACCTGTCGGTTTGTAAGATCCGTGAAATTGAATATGTAGCCGATGTAACGCAGCTTTTTCCAATATTTCAGTCTGAATGTTTACCATTTCCTGATCATCTCTGTCCATAAAATCAACCATCAAACCCTTTATTCCCCATCTTTCAAAAACAGCAAAAGCCGAATCAAGTCGGGGTTGTGGAAATAATGCCTGCCAATGCACCCACACTCTTATGCCCACTCCCTTTGTTTTTGCATAATCGCAGATTTGTTGCATGTCGAGTCCCGGTACAGGTTTCGTAACGTCTACTTTGGAGCCCGGTACAAAACCAATACCGTCATTAACATACCACTCTTTATTACCGTATTCCACAACCGAATGATATTCGATTCCATTATCGGCGCAAAAATCAATATAGTATTTATTGAATTCAAAATTATTACCGGGGGAAAAACTGGTATCAGGCGAAATGTTGCCATTCCACCATGTCCATGTTGTTTTACCTGGTTTGACCCATGACAGATCTTTAATGCTTGTAGGTTTATTAAGAGTAGTGATGATATTACTTTCGATTAACGCACCAATGCGATCGCTGATTAACAATACGCGCCACGGGCTATTATGAGGTAAATTCAATTTGACTTTGATGTCGCTTTGGTTAGGAAGTGGTGAAAGTTTACTTCGTAATATCCCATTATGCTTCGATAAATACATTCCGGAATAATTTAGTAAAGCTGCTTCACTGATCGCAAGATGAATTCCGCCGGGAAACGTAAACAAAGCAGGCATATCCATCAAGGTATCTTCCTTTACTTCCTTTAGTGGCAAACTTGTATATAAGCCCTCGTGGGAAGTCACATAATTCATCAGGAAGAGTGCATGTACAGTCGGATTTCCATTCAAATTAAAACTGGTGTTTTCATCTAAAAGATTTAAGTCACCTGAACTACCCTGTGCTGGAAATTCATAACGGAAGGCAACACCATCATTAAAAACCCGTACGACAATATTAACCTGCCGGTGAGGGAAAACCAATTGTAGTAAAGGAATGGAAACTTCATTATATGACTCTTTCACAAACCTGGCTTTCCCAACCAAAAGTTCATAATCTTCAGTCGTATCACGATATAAAGGTCTACCCATCTTGAGATTTTCACTGAATGTGCCGTCTGCAAATTCAAAACCTATCTGACTTCTTTCAACGATTGATTTACCTTTAAGACTAACTTGAAATGTAGCTTTTCCTTTCACCATTTGAAAGTGATAAGCGATGTTTCCATCGGGGGATTTTAGAATAATATTTTTTTGAGCTAACCCACTATTTGAAACTATTAAAATAATAAATACAAGAATATTTTTCATGATGCATCAATGAATTGATTTTGGTAAAGTAGGTATAAATCCGGAAATCAAACAAAAGTGTTCCGGCAAAGAAAAAAATATAGGAATATACAGGATGATCATCAAATCAAAAGGACAGATCAATCGATTACCTGATAAATGGTCAGAGAAATTTTTAAGTTTTTTCGATTAATTTTTATTAGTTTGAAGAGCAGTGCGTACGTCGGCTAAATAAGAATATAAGCACACTATAAGATTTGCTGAATAGGTGGACTTCTACTAAAACATAGATGCCATCAAAATAAGGAATGCCACTTTTCGGCAACGCCTTCATATTTCCAATTCAAAAAATATTTGGATGAATAACAGCTAACATCCCCGGCATTGACTCTGTAAGCCCCCCAGCTCGTTACATACGGCACTCTCCAGATTTGTCCTTTTATTAATTCTTCGAACTAGTAATAAGTGCCCTGACGTAACATCATCCCACCGCCATGTGGATTAAATGTATTTTCTCTGAGTAATGAAAACACTTCGCCCTCCATTTTCATCCCATCAGCAGACAGCTTACTCCCTAAAATTTCAATTGGCCGTTCATCCAGTCCATACGCCTTGAAAGTGATATATACCTGTCCCTTATCATTATAAACAAAAGCATCTAAAACTATGAAGAACAATTAAATCCATTAAAATTTCCGTATATCAATGCGCTGATTCATTGGTATGTGTTTTGAAGGAGTCAGTCCATTGCAGTTACTGGCAATAGAAAATAATTGAAAAGAGGATGATGGGGAAAATCAGGATCGGGACAAGCAATGGACATATGCCGGGCAATAAATCATCTTTTCCGCGGGAGTTCAGGAAAACAACCAGGCTTCATTATTACAGCCGGATATTTAATTCCATTGAGGTCAACAGTACTTTTTATAAAACACCGCTTCACTCCACATTCGAAAAATGGGCCGCCGAAGTGCCGGACGATTTCAGGTTTACCACAAAGTTCAGCAAAGAAGTGTCTCATGCTAAAGAATCGAAATATGATCCTGTATTAATCGCAAAATTTTTGGAGGCAGCATCTGGTTTAGGGAATAAAAAAGGATGTATGCTGATTCAATTTCCAGGAAAGGTGAATCTGCAATATTTTAATCATGTTGAAAAAATACTTGGCCTTTTCCGTGACCATGAGGCTTCCGAAGGATGGCAACTGGCAATGGAATTCAGAAATCAAAGCTGGTACATTAGTGAAACTATTGAGATGCTGAATGAACACAATACCGCAATGGTGATACACGATTTTTCAAAGGCGAAGATTTCAGCCAATACCGGATCTGCAAACTTTGTATATATACGTTTCCATGGTCCAACAGGCAATTACAGGGATTCGTATACAGAACAGGTGCTGGATGAAAAAGTGAGCATGATAAAAGAATTGCTGTACTCCGGTAAAGATGTGTACACTTATTTTAATAACACAATGGGTGGGGCGTTTGAAAATGCAAGATACCTGCAAATAAAAATTATTTCCGGCCAATAGATAGGTCAATCTTCTGTAGAAATGTTATGAACGATGTTTTTCCCGGTGATACAAATTATTTAACTCAAAAAAGCAGGATAAGGTGGGCCTTATCCTGCTTTTATTGTCTGATTCTCTTCTGCTATTTAGCGGGTATGATATCAATAATTACTGTTCTGTTATAAAATCTTTCTTCAGGAAGATTGTTCTCAAAAGGAGACAAAAGAACGTTTTCACCGAAACCAAATGTTTCAAAGATTACGCCTTTCCTTCCTGCTTTCAATAAAGCTGATTCAAGAATCTTTTGTGCGCCTGTTGCTCTTTCAAGCGATAATGCCTGGTTATGTTTCTCTTCTCCAATAATATCAGTATGACCATGAATAACAACCGTGCTATTGTCGCTGATTAATGGCGCTACAATACTCTTCAAAAATGTTTCGTAGGAAGCCAGTGATTTTGAATTATCAAAGTCGAAAAGGATACTGTAACGTAATCCCTGCTGTTTTGAATCATCCACCTTTACCAGGCGTACAACACTTTCCTTTCTTACAGACTTCCCACTTTTTGTTTCACCGTACATTACAATTTTATAATTACCGGTGGCACTATTGCCCAGGATTGTGCTGCCAGGTACCGATGCCTGATCTTTTGTATAGGGACCATAATGCTGCATATTTCCTAACTCATCAGTGACCTGAACATTCCATAAATTCAGGAGTTCGTCTGCGCCATCTACATTAAACAATACATGACTGTCGAGTGGATCTGCATGTACATCTGTAATCATCACCGGTTTTAAGAACGGCGAAGCGTTTCCTCCAACCTGTAATAATAATTCAGATGAGTTGCTGGATATGTCGACTCTGCGATCACCTTCCTTTAATAAAGCAAGTTCTTTGGTACCACCGGGCTGCTGCGAAGGAATGAGTGGCTTGTCTCTTCCTTCAGTAACAATTCTGTTACCGTTAATACCAAATGTATTGACCAGGTATTGTTTTATATTTTCAGCCAGCATTTTTCCTTCAACAGGATTTTTATCTGATGCTCCTGCTAACGTAATGGTAGTGGCTGGATTTGCGCGCATACGATCCCCGAGAATATTCAGGATATTATGATATACCGCTAATTGTCTTGCCGAACGACCGTTATTCAAATTTACAGGTTGGTTCTGCTGCAGTTGTTCTTCTTTAAATGTCGCGGCCTCCATATTGTTTAACCGTACATATCTAACTGGTATTTCGGTTGAACCCTGATCAAAAAATACAGAACTGCGGAGGGCAAATGATTCTTTCACTTCCCGATTAACCGGAACTGCTTTTGGCGCCCTGATTGAAAACTGAACTTGTTTTTCAATAACAGCGAGAGGAGTTACAGCTTCCTGAACCACAGGAGTTACCGGAATTACTTTTTTACTGGTACCAAATTTTATGGCTAACCCCGCACGAATAGTATAGTAAGACCAAGATTCTTTTGCACGTGGCTTGTGTCCTAAATCAGTGAGAAAAGACAGGAACGGTGATATTGTCATTTGTGTACGGCTGGCAATGGGTGAAACCGGAATATCAATTCCCACTCCCGCCTGTGCTGACAATATTGTATTGCGGACATCACTCCATTCCCCTCTTCTTTCATTTTGCTTTTCCTGTGTATAAGTAAATGCCTTGCTTACATTAAAACTTAAAGTAGGTCCTGCAAAGAAATATAGTTGGTTAGCAAACGGCGCAATCCGAAGGCTTGGCTCCACCGTGATATAACTTAAGTTGGTTGACAAATCGGCGGCGCAATTACAAGGGGCCATAACAGTAGCGAATTGACCACCGCGGTTATCATACGCAACGTTCAGCATACCCCCGATTATTTTGTTGGGGCGATACTCAGTGAGCAGAGAGATATAAGGCCTGACCCCTTTCCCTTTATGAAAAGCGGTGGGCGTACTGAAGCTGTTATTGAGCATCTGCGTAGTACCCCGGTAAGTATTGATATTGGCGGCGCCTGAGCCACCAAACCACCATACAGGTTGTGGCCTTTCAATTTTTTTCTTAGTAACATCCTGTGCGTATCCTGAAGTACCTGCAAACACTGCCGTTATAAGTACGATGGCAATCCTGCGTTTTGATTGATGAAACAGTAACATGAATTATGTGTTTTGATTTTTTTTGATCTGATAGGATCGGATATTTTTTGAAGAATAAATGCGGGATTTGAACCCCGCATCTATATTTAGTTAGGAACGTTAATAGTGGTATTAACCATCGTTACCGATGCATTCAGCGAAATTGCTCTGCCGTTGAGTACAGTTTGTACTGCATTGCCTGCTGTTGAAAAAGTAACTCCTGCAGAAGCGATAATGTTACCCACCATTACACCGCCGCCGGCGCCGTTAATAGTAGCAGCACTTCCTACATACCAGAATACATTCTTAGGTAAACCTCCGTTTATCATGTTCACGCTGCGTGCACCTGTTGGTCCTGCGATACCCACAGTAAGTCCTGCTGCGGTTTGAAATATCCAGACTGCATTGGGATCTCCCTGTGCATCAAGCGTAAGATTTCCGTTGGTGATATTAAATGTTCCACTTGCAGATTTATAAATGCCGGGTTTTAATGTAAGACCACCCAACTCGCCTGCACCCGGATCAGTACCACCTGGCTTGGAAGCCGGAGAAATACTGAGGTATAATAAATTCGCATCAATCAAACCATTTGTTGCTATCAGGAATGATTCAGCAGATCCAGGAGCCGGTGGAGCAGTGTGGATTCTTCCTTTTACATCTCCTTTATTCAAAGGTGTTTCTGTATAAATGTCACCGGTTGTTCCATCATGAAAGCCAGTGATTAAAGTAGATGCACCTGTGGTACCAATACTTCCATTATTAATTACAGTATTAAGTCCCTGGTTGGTTATACCCGCACTACCACCAAATACGCCGAACAAAGAAATGCCGCCTATAGCAGGGGCGGGAACAACTACCTGCTTCGCTGTAGTGAAGGTCCAAACATAATCAGCCGCAAGAGCATTCCCTGCAAGATCTGTGGCAGCTGTTGTAATAGTAGCTGTGTATTCTGTGTCATATTCAAGTACTGCTGTGGGAGAAAAAGTAGCAATCGTTCCCGTATATGTCACGGTGCCATTAACAGCTGTTGATCCCTTCATTACTTTGAATGAGGAATTGCTCAGCGTAGAGTCGTCCATGATTTCGCTGAACTTAGCAGTCATGTTGCTGTTTATACCAATATTAACCGCATCATCTACAGGATAGGTCAAAATAACTGTAGGTGCAATTTCATCGGGGGCTTCGCCGGTTGTAAAACTCCATACATAATCTTTGATCATTGCATTGCCGGCAGGATCTTTTACACCTGAAATAATTTTTGCAGTATACGTCGTATTCGGCTCCAGCTTATTTGTTGGTACAAAAACTGCTTCTGCGCCACTTTGGTTTACTGCGCCCGTTATGGCCGTGGTGCCATCTGTTATCACAAATGAAGAAGAGTTAATGGTAGAGACATCCATTGATTCGTTGAAGGTGGCGTGTAATTCAGCATCCAGCTTAACACCTGTTGCACCATTAACAGGATTTGTGGCAATTATTTCGGGACAAACCCCAAACATACCTGGCTCTTCGGCAACTTTCCTGCATCCTGCAAAAAACATCAACAGCAGTAATAACATATACCCTTTATATATAAAAGGGTGAGAATGCCTGGTTGCAAACAAGGTACCCGCATTGCGGGAAAATTTTGTTTTCATAGATAGATTTTAATTTGAGTCGTAAATTTTGCACGACGTTAACATTAACGCACAATAGGTTGTGTCAATCTGTACATAGGTTACATGATTGCCTTTTAATCGTTACATCCTTGACAGATGTTATTTTAATCTATTATGATTGTGTCTGCAACCTGAATTGCGATGGAGTAAAACCAGTAATTTTCTTAAACTGATTGGATAGATGTGCAACACTGCTGTAGTGCAGCTTTGAGGCAATTTCTGTAAGGCTTAAACTATCGGAAACTATTAATTCTTTAACCCTTTCAATTTTCTGTTCGATAATGAATTGCTGAATGGTAATACCTTCTCCTTCTGAAAAAATGCTGGCGAGATAGGTATAATCATATTGAAGTTTATTACTGAGATAACTTGAGAAATTAATTTGCAGCTGTGCATCTGTGTAATGGATTAGTTCAATAATCACATTTTTTATTTTTTCAATCAGCAGCGTTTTTCGGTTAACAGCAAGGTTAGTTCCTGAAATATTGTAGTCCTTTTGACGGCTGAGATCTTTCATGACTCCAATCAGCCGATAGGCTTTATCATCAGGATTTCTGAAAATATTTGCTCTGTCAAACACTTTGGTTACCGAACCATCAGCGCGCATCAGCCTGTAAGTGTGTTCCCAGGATTTTGAAGAAGATTGAATAGCGTCGTTTAATCGTTTTTTAACCGTTTCCTCATCCTCAGGGTGTATCCAGTTTCCCCAGGAAAATAGTTTTCCCTTAATACTGGTATTCGAATAACCAAACAAAGTTTCAAATCCATCACCTAAAAATATTTCGTTGGTATCTAATTTCCAATCCCACAAGGCATCAAATAAAAATCTCGTGGTCAAAAGAAACTTCCCACGTTCTTCTTCTTCCGAATGGGTTTGTTCACTGAGTTTCAGTTCAAGTTCTTCAAGCCGGCTAACATCATGAATAGCTCCGATTAACCGGATTGCCTTTCCTGATTCATCCCTCACAATGCTTGCACGACTGGTGGTTGATGCAAAACTGCTATCAGCACGCGTAAACATAAAGGTATCATTCCAGTTTTTGCTACCGGAGTCAAGAGCAGTGAATAGTTTTCTTTGAACTATGTCTTTTTCCTCAGGTGAAAGACAGCTAAGAAAATCAGAAAAGTGAACCGTATTATCTTTTACTTTATAACCAAACATTTCTTCAATACTGTCACCAACGTAAATTTCGCCACTGGCAACATCCCAATCCCACATCACATCATACGACGTTTTTCCAATATATTTTATCCATTCCGTATGTTCGGCAAACCTTGTATCTGACTTCTTCTGAGCAAGTACAATATTATCAGCAACCACTTTTTCTCTTTTTGTATCAATAACTTTTTGCGTGGTTTTGGCAAGAAGCACATCAGCAGCTACCAATTTGCCAATCCGCGCATCCCGCTTTTTTTGTTTCATGAGGCTTTGACTCGTATCAACAATAGTGGTAATGCATTTTTCAATACCCTCATCGTTGAAAACAGCTGTGGTAATATCACAAGAAATGGCATTACCATTTTTTTGTATAACACTTACAGAAACTGCTGATCTTCCTTCAGCGGCTCTTTGCTTCAGCATCTTTTTGAATTTGCGTTCTGTGTTAACGAAAATGGCAAGATTGGATAAGCCATTCATTTCTTCTTTCGTATAACCCAGCAGCTGACATGCCGCATCATTCGCCGAAACAATAATGTCTGTGCTTACGATTGAGATGATATTCGGCTGTAAAGAATTTTCAAAAGCCTGTTGATGAAGTGAATTACCTGGTGCTGATCTTTTCACGCTTTCATTTTGATCGTGATACTGATATTCACTGGTTGATTTCATTGCGACACATTAAACGGAAAGGTAACTTTTTTTGGCGGAAAAATATAACTCATGTTTTTCGTTAATGTGCAAAAACCAACTGGAACGCTGCACCAAAATCTGGCATCCCTGCTACTTTGATAATCGGTATCATTTTGAGTTAAACGCCGACTCGCAGCTTTCCTCATCCATAGTATTTCTATGAACAATCCGTAATTAAACATTTCACTTTAGTATTTTAAAAGAAATCATGAAGCGGTATTTGCATTTTTTGCAAATTTCACCATTGGCGATCAACCGGTACTTCAGGTTAAGTAAAAATCCTGAAACCGGAAATTCAGTCTTGCACACATCAATTTGCAAATAGCTTCTTTAGCAATTAGGTTTGGTTTGTTATAAATCGTTAATCAATTTATTTCAAACCAAATAAACATGAACTTCCAGGAACAGGTAGAAAGACTTATACAGATAAGTAGAAATAAACCATTACTACCTGAAAATTTTATTCCATGGGAAACGCCTTTGAAAACAGGCGAACAATATCTGCCAACGGAACTGGTATCGCTGCATGGATTACCTGAATATGAAAATTTATCCACTGAGCAAAAGCTGGATCTGGGTCGACACGAAGCGGTTCAGGCAATGTTTATTTATGGTTGGTCCGAAGCTTTGTTCTGCTTGTTTATCAACCGGTACATTCTATCCTTAAAGACAAGTTCAGTTGAATATCGATTTCTACTGCGGGAACTTATTGAAGAATTCCGCCACCAGGAAATGTTCATCAAAGCTGTAGAATTATTGAATGGAGATGCTTTAAGGCCGAGTGGAATGCACAGATTTTTGGGCGTATCGACCGTTCGGTTTTTTCCTCCCGATGCTGCATTTATTTCCTGTTTATCTATTGAAATGATTGCAGATCAATATGGCGATCATTTACGAAAAGACGCATCAATTTATTCTGTTTTACAAAAAGTATCCGAGCTGCATAATATTGAAGAAGCGCGCCACATACTCTTTACGAAAATGTTACTTAAAAAATATACTTCGAAAGCCGGATTTGTAAAGCGTTGCATGTATAGCTATATCATTCTGTTGAATATCTACTTCATGCGGTCGCTATACGTAAAAAAGGAAATATTTGAAAGGATAGGTTGTAGCAACAGCAAACTTTTGTACAAAAAAGCCTTTAAAAATTATAAAAGGAAATTCGGAGCATTCTGTCTTGATGACATCAAAGCATTTGTTACCGAAATCAATGGATTTAACTGGGCCACACGTTGGGCATGGAGAATGTTTTTAAAAACAGATATATGAAATACCCATCCAGTATGATTTCTGCTATCGCCGGCTATTCACCATCTTCTATTGTATTAAACAACGAAGTTGAAAGACGGGTAAATTTCCGACAGGAACTTCTATGCCCGGGCTCAATCGAACGCCTTTTTGGTGTAAAAGAACGAAGATTTGCCGCTGAAGATGAACAGGTGTCAGACCTGGCAGTTGCAGCAGCTAATAAAATTCTTTCAAACATAGATCCCGATACTATTGACTGCTTAATATTTGCCGCCGCGAGTAGTGATCTGATTGAACCCGCCACTGCCAATATCATTCAATCTAAATTGGGGCTTTCCTGTTTTGCCTTTGATGTTAAAAATGCGTGCAACAGTTTTGTTACCGCTTTTCATTTAGCAGATGTGCTTATTTCGTCAAACCAGTACAAAAAAATCTTAATTGTTACAGGCGAAAAATTAAGCCATGCAATAAAATTTCATTTGGAAGATAAAGATGAGCTCTGTAAAAGGTTAGCTGCATACAGCTTTGGAGATGCGGGTGCAGCCGCGTTAATAGAACCCAGCACTGGCGGCAGTGGTTTATTTAGTCAGCGATTCATCACTTTTGGCAAATACTGGAACCTCTGCACAATTCCCGGCGGAGGTTCTATGTATCCGCAAGACAGCTCCAAAAACTATTTTGAAGGAAAGACTTCGGAGATGAGACATGTATTCCTGAAAAATAAAGGAAGGATGGCCCATGAATGTCTTGATGAAACCGGTTGGAACATATCTGATATTGATCACTTTTTCATGCACCATGTTTCGAAGAGTACGTTTGAGGTGGCTGGTGCTGCCTGGCAAATTCCTTATAACCGCTTTTATAATGTTATAGAAAAGCATGGGAACATGGCAGCGGCCTCTATCCCGTTTGCAATCAGCCATGCCTCGGAAAATAAGAAATTGAAGAAGGGAGATAAAATTATGATCATTGGCCTCGCCTCAGGAATCAGTATGTCTGTTCAACTATTAATCTGGTAATATGCTTTACAACGGTCCATTATTAGAACCACTTCTGCAGCTGGCAAAATCCAGGCCTGACTTTATTGTTTTAGAGCAAAGGAATAAAATTCTCACAGCTTCTCAATTATTACAAAAGAGTGTTAGTGTCGCGACATCACTTAGGGAAAAAGGATTTAAAGAAAATGATATTGCTGTTATTGCAGCGCAACCAGGCGAAGAATTTATTGAAATCATTTACGCAGTATTAATGTTGCTTGGCAAAATTGCTATCATAGATCCTGAAATGGGAAAGGAAAATTATGCATCAAAAATGAAGCAATTGCGCCCCCAATGGATGTTTGTCGATAGCAGACTGTTAATACTTCAGGAACATCCTTTTTTAAATTGGACCTTACTTAAACTTCTAAAAAAACTTCCAAATATAAAATTGATAAGTGGAACCCGGCTTGTGGCAGTTGGTAAGTGGATGCCCGTTGTAAGAAAATATATTTCATTTAAAAGGCTACAAAACTACAATGGTTTACCTCCTGCGTTTATAAATGAAGAAGGAGTTTCAGAAAATCTTATCACCTATACATCCGGAACGTTGTCAACACCCAAAGGTGTACTTCACAGTACCTCCAGTCTTACTGCCAGTATAAACGCGCTGCGTAAATTATTTCTTCAAACGCCGCATGCTATCCTGGGAACATATCTTCCTCATTTCATGATGCTGGGTGTTGCCGCCGGACTTGTTGTAAAACTTATGAAGGTCAGTCTTTCTGCAAAACGAAAAATGGAATTTATCAAAAAAGAATCTGTCGGCATATTGTTTGGCCCACCGAGTGACTACCTGCCCATGATCCTGTACTGTGAAAAATACGGGCTGACTTTGCCGGAATGTCTTCAACATGTATTGCTTGGCTCTGCCCCCGTGCACACCATCTTTTTGCAAAGACTAATCGCTGTATTACCTGCACATACAACGATAAGTTGTACATATGGAATGACAGAAAACCTTCTGGTTGCTGTTATAGACGGCAGACAAAAAGCATTATATCATGGAGAAGGTGATATAGTTGGTAAGCCTGTTGACGGGATCTCCATCCAGTTCTCAGATGACGGTGAAATAATGGTTAAATCACCTCAATTATTCAGCAGATACTTCCATGAAAAAACGCGTAACGAATGGCATTATACCGGGGACCTTGGAAAAATTGATGATGATGGAAACATTAAATTATCCGGCAGAAAGAAGGAAATGATCATCCGCCGAAACATGAATATCTATCCTGCCGTGTACGAAAATACAATCAAACATATTAAAGGAGTAGACGAAGCTGCAATGGTGGGCATTTATTGTACCGCCACTCATGATGAGAAAGTTTATCTCGCTTTGGAAGGTCATGGAATAAACATTCAATCGGTTATGAAGCAATTATCGAATGGCAAATACTCGATTGACGCCGAAGCACTCCCCGACCAGATCATTCAAATGACAATTCCCAGGAAAGGGCGGCAACATAAAATTGACCGGGCCGGAATAATTGAATACATCAAAAAGAACAGGTTATGAAAATATTTGTCACAGGAATAACAGGTTTCGTCGGCGGTGCAATAGCAAACTATTTTGCATCGATAGGATATGAGATAACGGGTATTAGCAGGTCTGGTTCTTTGCCCCCACACATCTCCAAAAAGTGCAGTTATATTCAGGCTGATATCTGTTTGCCTCTTCCTGATATCAATGCTGATATTGTCATTCATGCTGCCGGCCTGGCTTCGCATACTGCCTCCTTTAAAGAACTTTTTAAAGTAAATGTACAGGGAACAAAACATGTTTTAGCGGCTGCAAAAAATCTGAGTCACTTTGTTTATGTATCCTCGTCGTCCGTGTACAATTTTACTGATCATGCAATGAAGGAAAATGAAGCTGGCGCAAATTACATCGAACTGTCAGATTATGGAAAATCAAAATACCTCGCAGAGCAATATTTATTAAATCGTCATAACGGTTTTAAAATATCAATACTACGTCCAAGAGCGATATACGGAAAACACGACCACACATTGTTACCAAAAATGATCAGATTGATCAAGGGCAATAAACTCTTTCTGCCTGCACACTTATCAAAAAAGATTTCCCTTACTCATATTGACAACTTTATCCAGGCAATCGAACTCTGCACATTGCTGCAAACAGACACCTGTGAAGTTTTTAATATTGCAGATAAGGAAGTATATGATCTTCATCAGATTCTCACTACCCTTTTACCTCTCGTTGCGGAAAGGAGATTACATACTGTAACCATCCCGGCCATTCTTTTCGATCTGTTTGTTGCAATCAACAGCAGGGTAAAATTGAACCCCTCACTTAACCGGTTTGCTGCTGATTCACTAACCAGGACCGCAGTTATCAATACAGATAAAATCAGACAGGAACTGGATTACAATCCCTCAAAGAATTTTCACAACTGCTATCCGGAGATTGCGCAATGGATGCATCACGAAGAAGGCCCGAAAAATCTGTTAGAAAAAATCAATTCAATCTGATAACATGAAACCATATTTTCTATTATTTACATTGATCGTATGGAACACAGCTGGGCTGTCTCAGATTTCCTGGAAAATGCTGGGCGATAAAAATGGAATTAAAATATATACCGGAAGTATTGAAGATTCAAAGTTTAAAAGCGTAAAGGTTATTGCAGATTTTGATGGCACTATCATCAAACTGATGAATATTTTAAGTGATATTGATAACCATACTGAATGGGTTTATAAAACAAAATCAGCGTCAGTTATAAAAAAAATCAACGCTAAAGAATTTATTTACTATACAGAATCAATGGCGCCCTGGCCGATCAGCAATCGTGATGCTATTATTCACCTCACCATGGTACCTGAAGCTGATAAAGATATACTACGCATAACTGCTGTGAGCGAACCAACCCATATTGCGAAAAAGGATGGACTGGTGCGCATTCCTTATTCAAAGGCCAGCTGGTATGTAACTCAATCAGCCAATCAACTTCACATCGAATACATCTTTGAAATTGATCCTGGAGGCACACTTCCTGTTTGGTTGGTTAACATGATGCTGGATAAAGGTCCTTATGAAAGTTTTCAAAAACTCAGGGAGATACTGAAGCGATAGTGGAGAATGAGAATGCAGACAGGATTTAGGATCCCGAAGATTCTCACCTTATTAAAACACTTCGTTCAATCCAAAGAAGATTCCACTTGACCCGTACTTACCTCTAGCATAGTCAAGACATATGGTGGTGCGACTTTGCTTTTGCATAAGAATTCTTAATCCTGCTCCACCACCGGGTTCCCAATACTTAAATATTTTTTTACCAAGATCATCAGAAGCTGTCTGTAAATTAAAAAAGGCCACTCCGCTTAATAATTTGTTACGGGTTATCGGAAAACGGTATTCTGTTTCATAATATGCATAAGAAGGCCCTTTGAACCTGCCAATGGTATATGCACGACCGGATCTGTTATACATATCTGACCCCGTACCCGGTAATTCGAGATATGGTATTGTACCGCTAAGTTTGAATGAAGCAGTAAGCCAGAATGCCAACACATGTTGGGGAGTCCTCTTACTCAAACTAAAATATTTCCGGAGGTCGTAATAAAATTGAATCGATTTTTTGGAGCTGCCCATCCACTCAGGATTAAAACGAAAAATTATTTCAGCAAATCCGCCCTTATAAGATCGCAATGGGTGGTCACGGTTATTGTATTCAAAACCTAGTACCAGCCCATTTGAAGAATATTTACTTGTATCAAACCCGTTTCGCTCACTATAACGTTGATGAGGGGTACTGGTTAATGTTTTCAATTGCTGGTCATCAATATTTGTCCGGACATTAAAAGTGATCCCTGCCCCCGCATAAAGATTTTTACCGATTCTTCGATATGCCATTTCTGTCAGCCTGATAAAATTAAATTTGACAGGAAACGTACTGTCACTATTGGTCAGGTAATCTTTATTGCCGGTGCCTATCCCGTGGTCAGCAATCAGGAATTTCGAAAATTGCCAGTTACCCTGCAAATGCCATTTATTTGCTGCTCGGAAAACACTATGACGGGCCTGTACGGTGATAACACCTTTTGAGCTTAACAATGCTTCCATACCGAATGAGGAAAGCCTGGTGTTTTCCGGATTACCCAATTGTTTAAGCCCGGAAACTTTTGCCCCGATAACAAAACCCAAACTCGGATTGTAACCCAGGGATGGTAAAATAGCCACCTTTTTTTGTTTCTTTGGTTTTGTGGAGTCCACTTTTTTCTTGAGGATACGCCTGGCGAGGTCTCCCAGGTCTTCCTCAGGAATTGCATAGTTATTAGTAGTACTGTCCTGCGCTTTTGCAATTGAAGGGAAGATTTGTATAGAAACAACTGTACATACAATGATTAATAACCGGCGAATGAGATGCAAGTTTTTTCCAGTCATTTCGAAATTTTTCTTTAGGGTATCAGCAGAGAAAGCGAGTCCTGATTGTACAATAACAGCATAAAATTTTACATAAGAACCTGCATTCATCATTCTATTTATTTATTTCATTTTTCAGCAACTCAGCTGTACCATGACCATAATTCCTGACAATTTTTATCAGTTTACTAACAGGCATATCCAGGTTTTTTAATTTTGATTTATGTACCAGTTTCATTTCCCCTGATTTAGCATCCGGAGGCTCCGGAAAAAAAACTGTGCAATAACCATCGCCATGATTATCTACTTCTACTCCTATTTTCCAGTTATCATCTTCACCTAACAATACGGTTTGCCAATGATGGTCGGGGTTAATAACAATATCTCCGGTCTGCGCTTTCAACATAGAATATCCGGGGATAAAGATTAATATGTTATCCTCAAGTTTTGTAATCAACCACTTCACTCTTCTTCTTTCCACAAGCATACCAGCCAGAAAGCAAATAAGTAAAACAATTATAAGGCTGATCAGGCTCCGTAGTCCAATCCCAAATATATGTTCCGAAGGTAAGTGTTGCTGTAAAGGAAGAATCAGTTTTTGTACAACGGCGACTGCTTTTCCTAATACAAAGAGTAGCAATGTAAGCGGAAGCAGAAATAAAATGATTCCGTTCAATATTCGTTTGGTGATTGCATGATACCATTTCATAATAATAATTTTATTGATTCTGTTCTGAAAAAGTTTACCGATCGAAATTCCTTCCTATAACAGCTGAAATGTTCTGAAAAAAGTATCCTGTGGAATTTCAGAAACCATTACTATAAAACCCCGCAGTTCTGAATATTTCAGATCCGAACTGAATTTCTTTAGGCCCCGTTGTCTTGCACTACTTAATTTTTTCTTCAATTATTTTTTTATCTTCTTCATCTACATTATCCAAATTTTTTATTTTATCAGAGGAGGGTTCAAAACTAAGTTCTACATACATAGGGAAATGGTCGGAACCTGTATTATCTAATTTCTCCATTTTTATTAACCCGAAATTTTCAGAATAGAAAATATGATCCAGGGGATAACGGAATAAAGGAATTTGCGCATTATAAGTACTAAATAAACCCCTGCCACGTCTGGGATCACCCAACTGGCTATATTCCTGGAAACGTTTGGTAGTACTTGACCATCCAACATCGTTTAAATCTCCCGCAACTATAGCAGGTCTGTTACCCTCTTTAACTTTTTTACCTGCTAATAAAACTTCAGTATCTCTATCATAACTGCTTGTACCTGGCTTTGGAGGCTTCGGGTGAATAGCATAGAGGTCAAAACTATTACCTGAGGGCAGGACTATCCCAACATGAAAAGAAGGAACATCATTGTATACTAAAAAGTTTATCTTTTTATTTTTTAAAGGAAGTTTAGAATAAAGAATCATTCCATAAGTATTTTCTAACGGGTATTTTATAGAATGCGGATAGGTATTATCGAGATCTCTGAGGTTTAGTTCCCATTTTGCATTAGGTTCCATAATTAATAATATATCCGGGTCGTACTTATTGACCTGCATTTTAAAAGCTTCTGTTTTAGCGTTAGTCATCAGGACATTTGCAACTATTATTGAAAAGCTGTCACTGGCTTTTTTATCATCACTATTCTGAGCCTGTAATGGATACAAAGGCGTATAGACTATAATCTTAGCTATCTGATAACAAAAGGCGATTACAAGCAGGGTTAAAAGTAATGTTGGGTACAGCGTTTTCTGCTTAATATAAATCAAACACAATATTATAGACACCAGACATGCAACAGCTATCTGAAGTCTCGGAAAATCAAAAATGCGTATCCACCATAGGGGGGATTGAATAAAAGGTAAAGCCGTGGCTATAATGAAAAAAATACTTATAAACCAGGTAAAGTTGCGCATAGCGAACAAATTATTTATTTCATCAAAATGTAATGAATGATTATTGCTTACTTTTCTCTCAGGCTTCACGATAATAAACAAAAATCTTCTCAAATATGGTACCGCCGAACTGTTTTATTGTCCGTCCGGTGGCAAAAGGCGTTATCGGAAAACTTGCTCCGTCAGTTGTCTGTCCAAAAAAGCATGCCGTCATTGAGTGCGGTGGATTGCAACTTTAGGATTGTAAAGATCAACCACAGGAAGGATATCAGTATATTTTTTTCAACGCTGATAGTATCACCTGAAAGTCTCTCACTCTCCCCATAATGTTATAGATTTTTTCAAATCAAAACAGAAACTGATTTTTCTTAATTAGCCTTTAATCTCCCTTATTTACTTCGGGCAAATTGTTCGTTTGCCTTACAAGAGCGGTTAAGCCGACCTTTTCGAAAAAAATTATTGCTGTAATTAGGCTTAAAGGTTGAACTGATAAATGTAAAGTTGTGCAGGTATTGGTATTAAACACAATCTGGTTATCGTTTTACCAACCTCAGTTTTCTATGGACTAACACAAAATTTGGTGGTAGTTCAAATTATGTTTTTTAATTTATTGATATTTACTTATCTTATTGTACTAAAATCACTTAGGAAAATCTCCGATAATGTTATAGCGTTTTTATCATAGGAAACAGGAAATGGATAAAAGATTTTTAAATCTGATCTTTCTGAAAACGTTTAAGTCATCATCTCACTAACAGCCCGCGTTAGGAAAACTGCTTAAGCCTAAATCAATTTCTTAAATAGAAAAAAAGGAAGACAAATTATGACACACAATGCATTCCTCAGTTTCTTCGACAAAGCAGATGGCGAAGCCATCCAGAAGGGAAAGGAGAAGTGGGTGGAAGTCCAGGGCTGGGACTGGGAAATTGAAGCCGAATCCAGTTGGACACGAGGTGGTGGTGCCAGTGTTGGCAAACCTAATCCAGGCAGGATTAGCTTCATCCACCGTTTTGACGCTGCTTCTACGGTTATACTTGGTTATATCTGCACAGGCAAATCATT
Source organism: Chitinophagales bacterium (assembly GCA_031425315.1). GTDB lineage: Bacteria > Bacteroidota > Bacteroidia > Chitinophagales > Chitinophagaceae > Pollutibacter. The sequence goes on along the minus strand of JANPJC010000274.1, from coordinate 11,853 downwards.
CCCGAAGGTTGAACTGCAAATGACAAAGACCACCGGCAGTGGAACACCCACAACCTATTTCACAATGTCGATGGAAGGTGCTTTTATCACCAGGGTATCAAACTCAGGGACTGCCGAAGGTGCCACATTACAAAGAGTTGAGATGATTTTTAAGATCGTAAAAATTGATTACAATTATCAGGATAGCAAAACCGGTGCGGTCATTGCTGCCAAAACTTTCAATTGGGATATTCCAGCAGGGAAAGCTTCGCCATCGGCATGAATTCTTATTTAATTGAGGTGAACTTTTTCGTGGCAGCACTCCAGAAGAATAATTCCTGGTGTAATTATTTTTCGAACTACTCAATGAGGTTTCCGGGAGTGAACTTTATGATTGTTGATATCATTAATTAAAAAAAAACTTACGGCAAATTATTTATAAGCCTGTAATGCACTTTGAGGAGCGATAAATAATTAAATAATAGAATTATCCATTTAAAGCGCAATAGGCTCATAACATTGCAATGCAAATTAAATCGGTGTCAAAAATTATTTCATGATCAATGATTCAGGCTGATAGAATAAAACCATGTATTGCGAATCTGAAGGTTACTGAAACTAAAAAGTAGTAGCCGATAAACCGGGAAAACGGTCTAGCCTGAGGCTAGACGGGAAATAATACAAACAGCGGGCGTAAAACTCAATTAAATGTTTCACTGTATTTTTACCGTTTCCTCTTTACCGTATTTTCCGGCTTCCCGGCTATGTATCATGAAACGGAGGTTCGCTGAAATCTAAATGCGGTGTACGGAAATGACGTAATAAATGGAAAACTATTTCTGAATTATTTGTAATCCGCGACAAATCTACAACCAGTAACCCTTTGCGGTCTAAATGGAAAATTCTGTTAAATAATTTTTTACACTTATTTCCGAAGGGTATATACACACCATACCAGCATTCCGAAATGAAAGACAAGCGCGGGCCATAAACCAGGGCCGGAAATTCCCCTGGCAAAAACTGCGTAAAAAAGAAGCGCAATAGTCAAGATGTTGTAGACAGTCATGGATTTAACCAACACAAAAGAATGAGCATCTTTTGCTGAAAGCCAACAGGCAATCGCCACTGTAATCAGCGTTGCCCCGGCAAGCCTTACCATTAAATCTGTACCATGTTCATTCATGGAGATTCCGAATAAAACAGAGACAACAAAAGATGGTGCCATTGCCATTGCCAATCCTGCGATTCCTTCTAATAAGGCTGTAGTGGTGAGTAATGATTTCATAACGTTTTTCAATAATGTGGCTTTAAGATACTCAATTCGGGCAAACCTGAAATTAATTATTGCAAGTAATTAAGGTCTTTCCAAAACCAACTTCAAGGTGCAGAAATTACCTATTCTGGTTATTCCCGGCTTAAGTTCTCATAATAAGTGGAGAATCTACATTCAATGTAGTTTAGTTAAGAAAAAAGAAATTCACGGCGGTGTTTTTTTGAACCACATCTCCTCCACTGCACTACGGCGGACAGGTAAACACCTAGTTGAATACAATAGAAATATCCATGTACCCTATATGACTATGTGACGGATGTTTGCTTGGGAGGCCATCTACAAAAAACTGTAAAGTTTAATCCGATCCGTTTCGTTCCTTAACTAAACGTCATTGAATCTTCATAACCTAAGCGAATCAGGAATTACATTCTGATATATATAACGACAAAGGCTACTGCATTTCACTGCAGTAGCCTTTGCTATTCTATTATCTGGGATACCTCGCTCTAATTTACCACCAATCGTGCATGTCGTTTTTTACCATTCTGATCGGCTTCAATGATGTAGGTACCTGGCCGGAGCGTAGATGGCAATTGGAAACTCATTATCGTTCTGCTTCCACGTTCTGCCTTCAACCCTCGGTGTATTTCAGCACCCTGTACAGTCAATATCCTTATCAAAATGGTTTCGTTCAGGCTTCGTTGTGGAAACTCCATGAACACCCTTCCGGTTGCTGTATTCGGATTCGGATATAACAGGAACGCTGCTGATTCTAAATTAAACACCACCGAGCGAACGACCGAATAGCGCATTGATCCGTCTTTACTTTGAGTCCTTAGCCTGTAATAGGATATTCCCTTGTAAGGCCGGATATCAATGTATTCACCGGAATGAATGGTTTTTCTTACTGACTGTTCGATTGTTTCCAGCTCTTCAAATTGAACTCCATCAGCGGATCGTTCAATTGTCAAGTCCCCGGTTTGCGTTTCCGGCAGGTTCCAGTTCAACCTCACCTGGTCCAGCGCGAGTGATGCATCAAAGGTTGCATCAGGATCAGCGATGCGGGTGTTGATATTGGGAATAATCTCTATTGCGCACACTTTCGCGTTGTTAGTAACGGTTGTGAAAGTAATATTCAACGTTCCGTCGGTTACAGCTATACTGCTGAAGGTTTCCACTTTTGCAGTATTGGCACCGGCCTGTGCATGAATATCATAATTCGTCAATACACCCTTGCCATTTTCGACATTCACATTAAACACACGGCCGTTGTTTGCCGTGAAATATGTTTCAGCGAAATGCAGTTTTACGGTGAAACTACCATTGGTCACCGGTACAGCATAGCTGAAGTTACCAAAACGCTCAGTCTGGTAAAGCGCATCATCCGTTGTACCATTGATGGCTGTTGAACCATAGGAATAAGGCGTACCTCCACTGAAGTTTTTATCAGCTGCCCAGGTCCGTCCACTCAGTGTCACTGCTGGCCCGGCACTATTGATGAGAATAGCATTCGCCGGAGGAGCACTGGTTACTGTAACTGTGAATTGATCTTCAGCAAACAATCCCTGTGCATCGGTAGCTCTTACCGTTATATTCGCAGTACCCGTGAGAGCAGGTGCAAAACTTAGTGTAAGATTTGTACCATTGAAAGTTGTTCCAGTCACCAATGCCGCATTTGTATTTCCCGTTATACTTAAAGTGAGATTTGCCACTCCTCCATTATCAGTAAATGTATTAGCGACTGCTACTATAAGACTTGCTGTGTTCACCGTTACCGATTTATCCGTAATTATATTAGCAACGACCGGAGCTGTGTTCACGACAGCATTCACAGTCACATTAAATACATCTTCCACAAACAGTCCCTGTGCATCAGTTGCTCTCAGCGTGATGGCAGAAGTTCCCGTTTGACCCGCAGCAATCGTCAGCGTAAGATTGGTGCCGTTAATTGCAGTACCTGTGATCAATGATGTATTCGTGTTACCGGTTACGCTGTAGGTAAGATTACCCGCGCCACCATTGTCAGTAAAGGTATTGGCAAATGCAACAACAAGGTTCGCTGTATTCACCGTCACCGATTTATCCGTAATTGCATTTGATACTACCGGATCTGTATTCACAGCGGCACTTACTGACATATTAAATTCATCTTCCACAAACAATCCCTGCGCATCTGTTGCCCTCAGCTTAATAATAGATGTACCGGACTGACCTGAAGCGATATTTAATGTAAGATTAGTGCCGTTGATTGAAGTACCTGTGATCAGTGCTGTATTGGTATTGCCAGTTACACTATAGGTAAGGTTGGCCGCGCCACCATCATCACTGAAAGTATTGGCAAAGGCAACCACCAGGCTTGCAGTATTAAAGGCAACTGATTTATCAGTGACAGCATTGACAACCACAGGAGCCGCATTTGGAGCGCCCGAATTGCTCACTATTTCTATGGCACAGACTTTGGCATTGTTAGTAACGGTTGTGAAAGTAATATTCAACGTTCCATCAGTTACAGCAATACTACTGAAGGTTTCAACTTTTGCAGTATTGGCACCGGCCTGCGCGTGGATGTCATAGTTCGTCAATACCCCCTTGCCATTTTCAACATTCACATTAAACACGCGGGCGTTGTTTGCGGTAAAGTATGTTTCAGCGAAATGCAGTTTCACTGTGTAACTACCATTGGTTACCGGTACAGCATAGCTGAAGTTTCCAAAGCGCTCAGTCTGGTAAAGTGCATCATCCGTTGTACCATTAATGGCTGTTGAACCATATGTATAGGACGTACCACCACTGAAGTTATTATCTGCTGCCCATGTACGACCACTCAGGGTTACCGCAGGTCCGCCGCCGTTGATAAGAATGGCGTTCGCTGCCGGGGCACTTGTGACTGTAACAATAAATACATCTTCCACAAACAAACCCTGCGCATCTGTTGCTCTCAAAGTTATAGTGGATGTGCCGGTCTGGCCTGCAGCAATGGTCAGTGTTAGATTGGTACTGCTTATTGAGGTGTCTGCAATCAACGATGTATTACTGTTTCCATTTATACTATAGGTGAGATTATCTGCACCACCATTGTCAGTAAATGTATTGGCAAAAGTAACAACAAGACTTGCTGTATTCACCGTCACCGACTTATCTGTAATGGCATTGGCAATCACCGGAGCTGTATTCGCTACTGCATTCACGGTGACATTAAATACATCTTCTATAAACAGACCCTGTGCATCAGTTGCTCTCAGTGTGATAGCAGATGTGCCGGTCTGGCCTGCTGCAATTGTCAGCGTGAGGTTGGTACCATTGATTGAAGTGCCTGTGATGAGTGCCGAATTACTGTTGGCGGTTATGCTGTAAGTGAGGTTACCCGCACCAGCATCGTCTGTGAACGTATTTGCAAAAGCAACTACAAGGCTCGCCGTATTCACAGTCACCGATTTATCAGTAACAGCATTTGCCACTACCGGTGCATTGTTGACGGCAGGACTTACTGTAACATTGAATTCATCTTCCACAAACAGTCCCTGTGCATCCGTAGCCCTCAGCTTGATAACAGATGTCCCGGACTGACCAGAAGCGATATTCAATGTAAGGTTAGTGCCATTGATTGAAGTACCGGTAATCAGTGCTGCATTGGTATTGCCCGTCACACTATAGGTGAGGTTAGCCGCACCACCATCATCACTAAACGTATTGGCAAAAGCAACTACAAGGCTCGCCGTATTAAATGCCGCAGATTTATCTGTAATCGCATTTGCAATAACGGGAGCAATGTTTGGCGTACTGCCTGGGTTGTTCAGAATCTCTATGGCAGAGACCTTCGCATTATTAACAACATTAGAGAAATTAATATTGATTGTTCCGTCAGTCAGGTTGACGTTAAACTGCTCTGTTGTTGCAGTTCTTGCCCCAACTTTTGCGTGGATATCGTAGCCGGACAATACTTGTTGCCCTTCAATGCTTACATTAAAAGTACGCTGGTTGTTGGACGTAAAGTATACTTCAGCGAAATGAAGTCTTACTATATAACTACCGTTTGCTAACGGCACAGCATAACTGAAATTACCAAAACGCTCGGTCTGGTACAATGCATCATTGGTGGTTGCTGCAATAGCGCCGCCAGATGTATAAGCACTACCACCACTGAAACTATTGTCTGCTCCCCAGGTCTGTCCGCTGAACGTAACTGAAGGACCTCCGGAATTAATCAGCTTCACTGTAACTGGTGTTGGATTGACTACCGTTACCAGGAACACATCTTCCACAAAAAGCCCGAGGCCATCCGTTGCTTTCACTTTAATTTCTGATGATCCTGTTTGTCCTGCAGCAATTGTCAAGGTCAGGTTAGATCCATTGAGAGTGGCTGCGGTAATCAAAGTCGTATTGCTATTTCCACTTACACTGTAAACAAGGTTGGCGGCACCGCCATCATCATTGAAAACTCCGGACAAGGCAACCAGCAGGCTTGCTGTATTTAATGATACCGATTTATCAGTGATGGCACTTATAATTACAGGTGCATTATTCGTCACTGTTACATTGAACTCATCTTCAACAAAAAGACTTTCACCATCTGTAGCCCTCAGCTTGATAGTAGCAGTACCCGTTTGTCCTGCAGCAATCGTGAGGGTAAGATTGGTTCCGCTAATGGAAGTGCCGGTAATCAGCGTTGTATTATTGTTTCCGCTTACACTATAAACAAGATTTCCTGCTCCACCATTATCAGTGAATGTATTGGCAAAAGATACCAGAAGGCTTGGTGTATTTGCTGTAACAGTTTTATCGGTGATAACATTTGCTACCGACGGAGCAGTATTACTTACGGTCACATTAAATTCATCTTCCACAAATAAACCCTGTCCATCAGTGGCTTTCAGTTTAATAGTCGCTATACCTGTTAATCCGGGAGCAATAGTTAATGTCAGATTAGTTCCATTGATGGAAGTTCCCGTAATCAGGGCTGTATTGTTGTTAGCACTTACACTATAGGTAAGGTTCGCAGCACCACCGTTGTCACTGAAAGTATTGGCAAATGATACAATCAGACCTGGCGTAGCCGCCGGAACTGATTTATCAGTGATTTCATTTACAATCGCTGGTGCAGTATTGGTAACAGTCACCAGGAATTCATCTTCTACAAAGAGACCTCCGCCATCTGTGGCTCTCAGTTTGATTGTCGCTGTTCCTGTCAGTCCCGGAGCAATCGTTAGTGTGAGGTCAGTGCCATTGATCGCAGTAGCCGTAATCAAAGTGGTATTGCTATTGGCACTGATACTGTAAGTAAGATTTGCTACAGGTGCATTGTCTGTAAAATTATTGGCAAATGAAACCAACAGATTTGGTGTACCGGCCGGAACTGATTTATCTGTGATTGCATTCACAATTTCAGGCGCTGTGTTCGTGACAGTCACGGTGAATTCATCTTCTGTAAACAATCCGCCTCCATCTGTGGCTCTCAATTTCAGAGTAGCCGTTCCGGTTAGCCCCGGAGCAATAGTCAGCGTCAGTTCAGTCCCAATAAATGAAGTACCCGTGATCAAAGCACTATTGCTGTTAGCACTCACACTATAGCCAAGGCTGGCTGCTCCCCCATTGTCGGTAAACGTATTGGCAAAATTTATCAGCAGGTTCGGCGTATTAGCCGGAACAGATTGATCTGTAATAGCAACCGAAATAACAGGTGCCGTATTGGGCACCTCGGTCACTTCCACATTAAATTCTTCTTCCGCAAAAAGACCTTCCGAATCAGTTGCTCTGAGTTTTATGGTGGTTATTCCTGTAAGCCCTGGTGCAATGGACAACGTAACGTTAGTACCACTGATAGAAACTCCTGTGATCAATGTAGTATTGCTGTTGTCGATTACACTATAACTAAGGCTGGCTATTCCTCCATCATCAGCAAAAGTATTGGCAATTGAAAATAGAAGCCCGGGTGTATTAATGATTACTGATTTATCAGTAATTGCATTGGATACTACAGGAGCTGTATTATTTACTGCCACCATAAATACTTCTTCGACAAACAATCCTCCGGCATCAGTAGCTCTAAGGGTGATTGTTGAAGTTCCTGTTTGACCTGCTGCAATATTAAGTGTCAGATCCGTGCCATTGAATGAATGGCCGGTTATCAGTGTGGTGTTGCTGTTCACGCTTAAAGTATATACCAGGTTATTATTACCACCATCATCAGAAAATACATTCGCAAAAGCTACAACAAGGTTTGCTGTATTTAATGCAACAGATTTGTCTGCGATAGTATTAATAACTGCAGGTCCTCCATTTACGGATACCATGAATTCATCTTCTATAAACAATCCTTCGGCATCGGTTGCCCTCAGTTTGATGACAGCGTTTCCGGTTTGACCCGCTGCAATGTTTAAAGTAAGATCAGTTCCAATAATGGATGAACTTGTTACCAGTGCATTATTACTATTACCGCTGACGCTGTACGTTAGATTAACCGCACCGCCATCATCATTGAATGTATTCGCAAAACCAACCACAAGGCTGGCAGTGTTAACATTTAAAGATTTGTCCGTAACAGGTGTAACGATAGATGGAGTTCCATTTATATTTACAATAAATGCATCTTGTACAAACAAACCTCCTGCATCTGTAGCTCTCACTGTAATTGTTGCAGTGCCTGACTGACCCGGCGCAATTGTAAGCGTAAGGTCATTGCCGGCAATACCAGTATTAGTGATGAGCGATGGATTGCTGTTGTCACTGATGCTATAAGTTAAATTGGCTGCTCCTAAATCATCATTAAATACATTGGCCAATGTAACAACGAGGTTCGGCGTGTTTTCTGCTGCCGATTTATCAGTGATAGCATTCACTACTACAGGCGCTTCGTTTATCGTTACTACAAACACCTCTTCAGCAAACAAACCTCCCGCATCGGTTGCCCTGAGCGTGATAGTTGCATTTCCGGTTTGGCCAGCTGCTATAGTTAACGTTAGATCGGTTCCGCTAATTGATGCTCCTGTTAAGAGTGACGGATTACTGTTTCCACTTATTGTATACACCAGGTTGGCAGTACCGCCATCATCAGTAAATACATTACCAATAGAAATAACCTGGCTCGTCGTATTGACATTCACGGATTTATCTGTAATAGCGTTCGCTACTACAGGAGTGCCGTTCACTATTATTATAAATTCATCTTCAACAAAGAGGCCTCCGGCATCAGTTGCTTTCAATTTAACAATGGCTGTTCCGCTCTGGCCCGCAGCAATCGTTAAAGTAAGATCTGTACCGTTGATGGTAGCGCCTGTGATCAATGAAGGATTATTGTTACTGCTTACGCTATATGTAAGACTTGCCGCTCCTGCATCGTCAGTAAAAGTGCTGGCAAAACCAACTACAATACTGGCAGAGTTCACATTTACAGTTTGATCTGCAATTGCACTAGCAATTTCAGGTCCTGTATTTAAGGGGCCGGATACCGTCACATTAAACTCATCTTCTACAAACTGACCGTCAGCATTTGTTACTTTAATTTTTACCAGGCTATTGCCGGTTGTATTTGCAGCAAATGTCAGGTTGAGATTCGTTCCACTGATAGTTGCAGCAGTAACCACCGCAGTATTGGAATTTCCACTCACGCTGAATGTAAGGTTACCTACACCACCTGCATCAGTAAAGGTATTGGCAAGACTGATTTGTTTACCTGATGTACCCACCGTGATTTCCTGGTCGGGCACGGGATTAACAACGGAAGGTATATTGAGTGCAAGAATGTTTACATAGTCGTAACGTGCCTGGTAGGTGGAAGATGAACCTGAATATCCAATCAACCCCACCGCTACAGCGGCATTACCATTTAATTTCGTCGCAAGACTTCCTGTAACTGTAAAACTGCCCAATATAACTTTGGTTGAATTGAGATTTGTGCTGTACCTCGCAGTAACAACTTTTGTAGCCGGATTTACATCAAGAAATAAAAAGATGTTGGATGCAGAAAGAATATTATTGACTGAAGTAAACGTATTAAATGTTTCAGCGCCGCCGCTTTCGCCGAATATCCTGAAGCCGGGTGTACCGCCATCAGTGGCTCCCGAAAGAGAAATCGCTATAAAATTATTCTGGTCGCCTGTGCCCAAATATATACCCTGCCTGTGATTGGCATTGAGTGATGAAGCACTTAAACCATTAAAGAATGGTCCTACAATACTGGTTTGAATAGAAAAAGGTGCCGGAGCTCCCGGTATAGTATACCCGAAATGAAACCCATTCTTCTGGTTATTGGAAGATGCTTTTCCTTCATCTGCAGGGAAACTTGCCAATCCGACAGCGCCACCCATGATGAGGCCTGGATCATCAGCGTTAAACAGCTGACCCGGATCAGTGGTTCCATTGCTCATTAAGCCTGTAAAGCCAATCCCGAAAAGACCTGTTCCCGGATTACCGGTAAGGAAAGGGTATTGAATGATAGAAGCTGTGTTTAATCCGTTTGTTGCATCACGATAGAAAACATCATTTACATCAGGTGTGCCATCGCCATCATCATCAGGATCATTTTTATCAGAGATTTTATCACCATCGAGATCCGGTGGGAAACTGACAGCACTGCATGGATTGGTACCATTAGATGCTTCATCAGCATTTTTAAATCCATCGCCATCATCGTCAAGCGTAGTGCTGGTGTTATTGCCGGTACAGGTTCCTGTAGGGCCACTGGCCGGAGTAAAAACAAATATCTTATTTCCACCATAGTCGGCTACCCAGATACTCCCATCAAAAGTTTCACCTGCACCTTGTACTGTTACGTCAAGTAGATTCGTCGCAAACCCGGTGGCAAATGCTTCTTTGGTAGTTACTGCAGTTCCCTCTGCATTAAATTTTAAGCGCCAGAGGGTACCATTAAGATCAACAGTAAAAATATCACCCGTAAGTCCGCCATTAAAATAATTGGGTGATACGTATTCAGCCATTCCATTTGTGGAACCGGGGAAGGTGGTCAATGCGCCATCGTTTGAACCTGCAACAAGATAGTTTGCTTCACGCGGGTCGGCCATGTTTAATGGAAGCGGTGGCCAATCGGATGTAGGTGAAGTATTGAAAACTCTTGTTGAACCTGATTTATAATACAGGCCGGCGCCAGATGGATTCGCTCGTATCGGATTGGGATGACCACCATAAATAGGTGTCATACCTGGCTTTGAAACCAGGTGAAGATTATCAAGATTATTTACAATCGGGAGACTGCCCGCGGAATTGGTAGAACCGGGTTCCGAAGGCTGGTATTCATTGTTGATGTTGGGAGTATTTACATTTTTAGGATAACCGCCCCATCCCTGGTTTGGACCGTTATCGATGGTGTACATTCTTCCCTCTTTACCCGGTGTCGTAGTAAATACAATATCATAAGCATTACGGTAGCCTGGCGAATGAATCTGCACAGGACCACCTGGCACCAGCTTAGCCTGGTTAAGTCCATCATTTCCTCCCCAGGGATCTCCCTGGTCAATAGTTTGTTGCGAACCTGTAAGAGAAGCATTGTAATCGGGGTTCGTAATATTTGTTCGTGTCGGATCGTCCAATGTGGGCAGGTCATAAACATATTTGCTATTCCCGGAACCTCTCACTGGCAGACTGTTGATCACGTTCATGTTTATTTTCAGAATCGCACCAGACAAAGCATATTCGCAGGTGAACACAAAGTTATTTGCTGGTCCACCAGCATTGGTTATACCCCCTGACGAAACATATAGTGTATTTGTAGCAGGATCAAGGTGCATTCCATTGGGAGCATGCGCTTCTTCCGATCTTGGAAGTCCACGGATGAGATCCACTTTATCCCAGGAACTACCATTCCAGGTAAGCCTCGAAATTGTACCAGAATTTGTATCCAATTGTTCATCATTCGCATCGCCGCCGCCGCCAATCCTTGCATCACTTGAGGCTACATACATTATCGGATTCGCTGCAGTACCCAAAACCATTATTCCGGTAATTTGCCTGGCTTTGTAGCCGCTATTATTGTAATTATAATTAGCACCGTTGTCATTATGATTTTGCATATCATTAATCAACGTTACTGTTTGCGTATTGGTAACTGAGTAGTTACTACCGCTTTTACTGATGGTGTATATTTTTAGAAGGCCATATTGTTCGCCGACGTATAATTTGCCGTCGGGACCAAAGTCAAGTACAGTTGGAACCGTACTGGAAGTACCCTGCAATTGAGCGAGATTAAAATTGAATTGTGCCTGAAGCGAAAAGGCAGCGCACATAAGAATACTGAGCACGAGCAACTTGATTCTCATTGCATGATAAGTGGATTGCCTGAAAAATTTCATAGTCATAGATGATAACTGATTAAACCAATAATAAAAAACGAGGTTAATTTGATAAATGGTTAATCAGCACCGCTTCAGGCGATCTGCAATAGAATAGAATCGGATTTACACTAACTGGTCAGAATAAATTTTTGTGGAATTGTGCAGAGGGGTTTTACCGTGGTGGAATTAGCAGTAGGATATAAAAGAGGGCTGGAAGGTATTGAAAAAAATCATTCACCAACTGCATATTTCGAATTTTGATTATGTATTTTTTCTTTTTGAATCTTATAAGTTGAACAACTGCAATGCGATAAAATT
>JANPJC010000273.1:0-15097 GCA_031425315.1 Chitinophagales bacterium | reverse complement strand
AACACATCATCCAGATTATGATAACCGCCACATGAACCCAGAATAACGATTTTAGCAGTTGCCGGGAGCTGCTTGATTGTATATGTCACATGATAACTATGTCCCCGATGTATTACAATGGTTGGATCTAATTTTTTAGATTCAAGATAGTTAAGCAAATTTTCCTGTGCCTTGGCATCAGGATCATTGCCTTTTGAATTATCCAGCGGCAGATTGGCATAAATCCAAACGGGCTTACCTGTTGCAGATTTAATTTCCACCCACTCCTTTGTTTTATTTATTTTCCATTCAGGTTTTCCATTGAACAGCTGCATGAAATTTCCATAAGAATCTATTCCATCTTTATCTCCATAAAAAAATACCAACTGGACAACTTTACCTTCTTTATCTGTGAGCTGATTATAATTCACCTTATACACCGGCGGTATACCCAATCGGGCTGAAATGTCAATTGAAGAATCATTAGAAGAAGCAAAAATCGTTTTAAGAATATCATAAATTACATAACTGCGTTTATTTCCTCTTGTGCGATTTTCATTAAAACTCTTTTCAATTTCCCTGTCAATAAGTTTTTTTACTGATGGGGTATTAATACTTCCGTAAGAATCTGCCACATCCACGGCTTCTTCCAAACCATCAGTTTTATCGAGCCCCCTGGCAAATGCAATCATAAGACGTTGTGCACTACTGTCGGGCATTGTACCAAGGAAATGATCCAGTTTATTATAACCGGCAGCCATCTTAATAAACTTCTTAAAGCGGTCAAACTGTACATCCATTAAAAGCGAGTCACCTGCCGGACTGCTCATTCTTTCAAACATCCTGTTATACACACCCTTATAACTAGACGTGTAAATGATGTCTTCTCCCAATACAATCAGGTAGTAAAGCTGTTCAGGGGTCAGAGGTTCAAGTATTTTAAACCTCACTGCGTCTGGGTCGTCGTGCAGAGCATTAATTTGATTTATAAATACCTCCTGCGCTTTTCGTTTAAGCATCCTGGTGAGTTCAGTATGCACCATCGGTGTATCCTTTCTTCTTAACCGCTCTGCATAGCTGATTTGTGTATTTACCAATAACCTATAGTATTGTAAACTATCTTTCATTACAGCACTGATGGTTTCAGTCGTTTGTCTGCCCTGCATTACCTCGTCTAAAAATGGGTAATACAAACGTCCGCTCCGACTCCTTGCCATAGAACTGATAGCTCTTACCAATGGATCATTATTCTTTGCAATGAGCTGACCGACCCTTGTTCGGGTGGCAGCAGCATAATCATATAGTTGGTTTGGAAATGCCCTTGCTGATACAGCAATCAAACTATCAACAAAAGGCTCATCAGCAAATCGATCAATTTTTGCGAGTATCTGATCCGGACGAATGACAGTGAATTTTTTAAACAGGATAATCTTTGATTCCTCAAAACCGCTGTTTTCAAAAAACACACTTCCGGAATTGTTCACCAGTAAATTGCCGCAGTCATAAGGATACTTTTCAACCAGCGGTGCAATGGAAGAACCCTGAAGGTCGGCAGCCATCATATCTAAATATTGAGAAAACAGAACCACTCCTTTTTCAGGGGCGAAGGCTTTTTTGCTATATCCACCGTAATAAGACTTTAGGAGTTGGGAAAGTCCGGTGAGATACTTCACCTTTAAACGATGATCGAGTACCTGGCTCCTTTCAATAGAATCCTGGACGAAATCAAGTTGCCGTGAGTAGATATCAGCCAACAAAAAATTGATGTCGGCATTTTCTACCAAATGAAGTACTTTGGTACTGTCTGGCCGGGAGCCGAAAATTTGCAGCTGAAGTTTGTCGATATCTTCATGCATTTTCACCCTCCTTATATCAATAGAATAATTGAGCGTATCCTGCAGCGCCAGCGCTTCGGCAGCATATATAAAACAGACTAAGACAAGGAGTAGAAATTTTTTCATTGGTTTCTCTAAGACAATGCTACAAAATTAGGTCTAAAAAAAGTACGCGGTACTATTTTCATTATTGTGTGAACCAAGCAAAAAACCGACCAGCTTTTCTCCGATTAACAATTTCATAATCCGCTTAATTTGGGAAGGGCATGCTCCACGGTTACTTTTGCGTAAATTAATTGTTAATGGACGCCAAAGGCAAAAAGATCTTAATCGCTGATGATGAACCTGATATACTGGAAATCATCAGCTACAACCTTCAATTGGAAGGTTACGACGTCCAAACCGCTAAAGATGGAGTCGAGGCGCTGCATAAAGCTAAACTTTCGAGGCCTGACCTGGTTATTCTTGATGTGATGATGCCGAATAAGAATGGCATGGAGGTATGTAAAATTCTAAGGACTCAATCAACTTATCACGATACACTGATCATGTTCCTTACCGCGCTGAATGATGAGCTTTCACATGTGAAAGGATTAGAATATGGCGCTGACGATTACCTGAGCAAGCCGGTTAGCCCAAAAGTGCTTGTTACAAAAGTCAATTCACTTTTCCGGAGATTGAAAAAAACCGATAATAGTCAGATTATAGAAATCGGTGATATCAAAATTGACCCAGTACAGTTTCTGGTGATTTATAAAGGAGAACCCATTACGCTGGCTAAAAAAGAATTTGAGTTACTTTATCTTCTTGCCTCTAAATCAGGAAGGGTGTTTCTTAGAAATGAAATATTAAGTCAGATATGGGGTGCCGATGTAATTGTTGGCGACCGCACCATAGATGTTCATATCAGAAAAATCAGGCAAAAATTAGGTATTGATTGTATCACTACTGTGAAGGGAGTGGGATACAAATTTGAACTTTAATACAGGGCATATCCTAAGTGCAATATTGATTCAAATTTAGTTTTGAAGGTATTTTAAAGCATGGTTCAAATAATGCAGTTTCCCGGTTGTAAATTGCATAAATGCTAGATACCAAAAATATCACCCCCAGCCAGATTGCTGCAATGAATGCAATAACTATCGCACTCGTGGGCGGGTTAGCCAATTTTCTTTTTATTCAAAACTGGTACATTCCGCTTGTAACTTTTGCAGTTCTGTTTTTCATCGCCTACTTTCTTACTCAATTTTTCATTCAGCGGTTTATTTACAGGAAGATTAAACTGATCTACAAATTCATTTATCAAACCAAGGCTACGAAAAGAGAGGAATTCTATTATAAAAATATTCTTCCACAAAAAAGTATTGAAGAAGTAAGTGAAGATGTTGAACAATGGGCGGAACAACGTAAACAGGAAATTGAAATCCTGAAAAGAAATGAGGCATATAGAAAAGAATTTTTACAAAACCTGTCTCACGAATTCAAAACTCCGGTTTTCGCTATTCAGGGATATGTAGATACATTATTACAGGGCGCCCTTGAAAAACCCGAAGTCAATAGGAAGTTCTTACAGAATGCTTCAAAAAATGTGGAGCGGCTGGTTAACCTGATCGACGATCTTGACGAAATATCAAAACTGGAAAGCGGTGAGCAGCAACTCCAGTATGATAATTTTATCATCCAGGATCTTACTAAAGAAGTTTTTGAATCATTGAGTATTAAAGCGAATGAAAAAGCCATAAAATTCCAGATTAAAAAAGGCTGTGAGTCGCCAATAACGGTACATGGCGATAAAAAGAAAATCCGGCAGGTGCTGATCAATTTTGTTGATAATGCCATTAAATATGGTAAAACCAACGGTATGGTGGAAGCCAGCTTTTATAATACTGATGGAAAGAACATTCTGATTGAAATAAGTGATGATGGAATGGGCATAGCAGAAGAGCACCTGATGCGGATATTTGAAAGATTCTACCGCACGGATTATGGGAGAAGTAGAAATATTGGCGGCACCGGACTTGGACTTGCAATCTGTAAACACATTATAGAAGCGCACGGCCATAGTATTCATGTTCGCAGCAAACCGGATGTTGGCTCAACTTTCGGCTTTACGCTCAATGCAAGGAAGGATCAGGCATAATTGCATAACGATATCGTAATGCAGCCTTTCAATTGAATTCATTTTGAAGTTCGTAATTGCATTACAATTTTCTCATTTAGTCTGATAGCAAACGTTTTCTCCTGGTTTTTACCGGGAGATTTTTTTTGCCACAATTTCACTTACCTGAAGGATGATAAGCATAAACCACCTCATATTGGATATTTCGTAATTCCGGCAATGTACTTCCTATTGGAAGGTCTTCTTTTTGAGGAGTAGGTTCGCAGAAGGAGTACTTTATTCCATTATAGATTAATGGTTTACCTACGGGTTTATCTAACGCAATAGCCAACGTAACATGATTGGGAAAACTTACAACAATCATGGGAATGTCATATATCTCCTTAATCAGATAATAGCAGAGGGCAACGCGATCATCACAGTCGCTCTTATCATACAAAAGAGTCTGTTCAGGAGAAAGCCTCTTTTCTTTGCCAAAATTTTTTGTATCCGTTTCATATGAAAAAGAATACCTGGTAAACCGCATCAGATAATCCACCCCATCTCTGACACTCATTCCTTTTAATTCTTTTTTTAATATAGGAATCAATGACTGGTAGGTAATAGTGCTCAATGGAATATTGAGATAGTCAGCATAATCGACCACCGGGTAATTATTAAATATTTTTTTTACAAGAGGATTGAGCTTTACTTTAATTTGATAATCTGACTGATAGTAATTGAAATTGATTTCTTTTTCTATGTATTCTTCTTTAGGAAATTCAGGCAGGCGGGTGATTTTGTAGGAGAAACTCTTATTACCTTTAATGCCTTCATTTGCAATTTCAGCAAACTTCTCTTTTTCAATATCGATATATTTATAATCGTGAAAATTCAGACAGATGTAGTTCCTGCCGTTTTTAGTACGGTAAGGAATATTGTAGATATTCTCATCAGACTGAACATAAAAAAGCAGCTTCCCTTCCGAAGTAGAAAGCATTACGTCATATCCTGATTTGGCCATCAGAAAATATTTGTAAAGCGTGTAGCGGATATAATTTTCCGACTTCGGACTGATTTCCTGAGTTATTTGACGAATGAGCTGATAAAAAAGCCAATCATCCGGGCGTTCACTCTTTTTATAATTCAATAAGGAAGAAATACAGTTCTGATAATCCGAATTACCGAGCTGTTGAAGAAAATTAGAAATTTCCTCCTTGTCGGGATTGGAAGACATTTTAATTAAAAATGACTGATCTGGGACGAACTCGACCTTGTAACCATAGAAATCAATGTGTAAAGAGGGATTTTCAAATGCCGAAACCTGGCTTGAAAACACCATAAGGGATAATGCAATGAGTAATATGGTACAGCGACATTTCATTTCTGTACCTTGAATTTACGAAACTTAACAATTACTTAATATTAAATTTTGGCCGGAATTTATTTTTCAGTTCTGACAAAAAAAAGGGGCAGGATAAAAATCCCGCCCCCCTGAAATTAAAGAGAACCATCTTTTACTTTATAACCCACATTTCTGCGTTTATATCATCATTACCAGCAAATTGCCGTTGTAAAGCTTCTGTAAGATTAGCACCATTGGTGCTGCGTTCAGTGCCTGGATATTGAAATCTTTTAGGGATTTTGCCGCTGTTGCCTGTGCCCGGACCATTTTGTGCAAATGCAGGTGTCCCTGTTCTCCGAAAGTTATAGTATGCCTCAAATCCGGAGTGCTGAAAGAAAGCCAGGTATTTTTGTTTCAATATCTGTTGCAGCCCCGTCGCATCATTACCGGTATATTTCACAGCAGCTTGATTATAGTAATCGTTCCAGTTGAAATTGACAATATAACCAATGTAATCTCCGCCTTCAACAACTTTGCCGCCTGCCTTCAGATAAAAAAAAGTGTTGGAGCCTTCTTTAATTCCATAGAAACCCTGAGAAGCCTGAATACCTTTTTTATACCAGTCTTCTGCATCACCTGAAGCCCATCCTCTGTTGATTCCTTCAGCTATATTGAAACACATTTCAGGATATCCGACCAGGAAAGTATTTTCTGCTGTATACGTGTTGTAATATCTTTTACGGCCGTAAAAAGAATAGGAACCGGCTGCAAATCCGGCACCGTTGTCGATACCGGCTTTGGAGGACATATCCGCCAGATCTTCTGCAGAGCTCGCGCCAACAAATGCTGCGTGATCAGATGGTAGTAAGCCTGCTTTCAACTTTGATCCTGCCGGATCAGCTACCACAAAAGTTCTTGGATCTTTCAACGTTGTTAATAGTCCGAGATAAGTGTCCGCCATATTGTAACGGGTAGCATCGAATCCAAAATTATCAGGATTAGTTGGATACTTATTAAATGGATTGACATAAACGAACTGAAGGTTATCACCCATACCATCCATAGTTGGATAGCTTGATTTATTGGCAAGTATTTTTGCAAAATCAGCCTTTACATTTAAGCCCGCTTCATTTTCTTTTTTACTCAATGCCACCAACACGCGTAGCCGAAATGTATTTACAGTTTTTTGCCACTTCCTCAGATCATTATTAAAATAAAAATCTCCAAGCAGGGAATTATCTGCAGTGGTAATAAGTGAGGCCAGGTCTGTATTAGCTTCTTCCAGCCATTGATTAATCTGAATAAATATTTCCTTTTGTGTATCATACTTGGGCTGTAATGCTTCAGTGCCTTTTAATGCTTCTGACATGGGAAGGTCGCCCACCCTCATTGTCATATCATAATACAAAAAAGCCCTGAAAAATTTGCCTAAAGCACTATAAGGGTTCACATCCTTTGCACCAGCCTTCAAAGCTTCCTCTTCCATTTTAACCACATTCTTTAATGTGGTATAAGAAAGTGTGGCACCTGACCAGTTATATTCCTGGTTACCATAATAATTATAGTTACAGCAGGCAAATTGCCCCCAGCGATGTTCAAGCCCCCATGGCCTTTGGGCAATACTAACTTCCACACCATTTAATGCCAGGGAAGCAGGAACACTTTCCGGGCTATTGGGATTTTGTTCGAATTCATCGAATTTTTTACTGCAGGATGCGAGCACCACTACAATAGCTATCAGGAGAATTGATTTAAGTTTCATAATTGTTAATTGATGAATTGAGTTAAAATACTATGTTGACATTGACACCATAACGCTTCACTGTAGGAGGCTGCAGGCTGCTTGAATTCTGGCTCCCTGCATATTGGTCAAGGTCAACATCTTTATGTTTTTTGTCAGCGAAATAGAAAAGATTTCTTGCTACAAATGAAATGCTCGCATTCCGGATAAAAGTTTTTTTCAATGCTTCAGCAGGAATACTGTAACCGATAGTCACTTCTCTGAGTTTTGCAAAAGTTTTACTCATCAGGTTGCCTTCAGCTGTTGAATTGTACCTGCTAACATAGTCCTGTGCGAAAGTTTTAATATCATTAGGTGCAAATGTCAGGTCTTTGTAATTAGTGATCTGACCAGTAACAGGATCATAGACCGGTGTGCCATTCACTATTTTAACACCTTCACCTATATAGCTTTTTACGCCCAGGTAATCCTGATATCTTGCTTCACCAAGTGCACCTTCTGTTGTTTCAATATGCCTTCCACCTCTGAAAGTCTGGCGGCGGAGATAGTTCTCCATTGTACCTCCCACCCGGCCATCAACAAGGAAAGAGAAGCTGAAGCTTTTAAAATTAAATCTGTTGGTAACACCAAAAACCCAATCAGGATTAGAATATCCGAAAAATTGTGACTTAGGTAATTGGATAGGGCGTCCGCCACCGTCATTGATGATCTCACCTGCTTCTGTTCTGGCATAAGAGCGCCCTTGGTAGATATCGATCCTGTCACCCTTTTTCACAAAAAGGTCACCCACTTTGATAGAGTCAGCAGGCAGTTCAGAATAGGTCTGTTTGTAAGTTGACCAGTTAACTAAAACATCCCAATTAAAATCCCTCGTTCTTACTGGATTGGCATTGAAAATAAATTCAAAGCCCTGTGTTTTGGTTTTTGCCGCATTGATAAAGAATGTGGTGTAACCGGTTGTTTGAGAGATGGGATTCTGGAAAATCTGCGGACCGTCTACATAAGAGAAAAATACCGCATCTAAACCGATTCTGTTTTTCCAGAACCTGATATCAAAGCCGCCTTCATAATTCGTACGGGCTGCTGTTTGTAAATCATCATACAAATTATCAGTGTAATAGGCGGCACTGGTGTTATTATAATCCAATCTTGTTTTGTAAACATTGCTGATCAAATTATAAGTTGGACCATCATATGAGGTTTGATATGGAGTACCATATCCAATCGGATAATCTGATGGACCAATATATGCCTGCGTTCCTCCGCTTCTAACATTGGCAAAGGATCCTTTCAATTTCAGGAAGGAAATAAATTCAGGCAGGTCCAGGTATTCCGACACCACTGAACTGACAGATACTGACGGATACGTTCCCGGTTTTGAATTAGGAATAGCTGATGATTTATCGGTACGAATAGTTGCTGAAATATTCAGGTAATTTTTATAAGATAAATCCAGTGATCCATAAAAACTGGTCACGAGCATATCAGATGAAAAATTCGACGCAACAACCGGGTTTCTTGAATTGGCAAAAGTGTAGATGCCCGGTACATTTAAGTAATTGGTTGTAACGTAACTTGAATTGTATTTGAGCGTGCGTACATTTCCTCCAGCCAGTGCCGAAAGATTAAAATCTTTAAAAAATTTCTTATTGTATTTGAGAATGAGCTCGGTATTATTCTCAAACAATTTGCGGGTGTCTTCTCTGTAGTCTCCGCGAGCCTCTTCTCTACCATATGAAGTTGCAGAATACGGAAATTTCTCAGTGCGCAACAAATCATAAGTCGTTATAGAAGTCCTTCCGACCAGTTCCAGATCTTTGAGAATTTTATAGCTCAAAGTCATATAACCATAGAAATCATTTTTGTAATGCCCGCGTAACCACTCTTTCGTTAGAAACCAAGGGTTGTTATAACGCTGGTATTCTGCGTAAATCTGCTGAATGCCTTCTTTACCCGGCTGCCAGTAATTTCTTAGCTCGTCAATGTCCCAGTCGGCACCACCCCAGATAATGATGTTATAAATCATGCTGTTGGGGCCGTAATTAACATCAGGAATATTGGGTGTCATTTGCCTGTTGTAATTCACATTTGCTTCCAAACGTACTTTATCAGAGAACTGGTGGCCCAAAGAAGTGGAAAAATTGATGCCATTTAGTTTTGTGTTGGGCACAATCCCTTTCTGATAAGTGTGAGTAAGCGAAAACCTGAGGTCAGATTTCCCATTGCTTGATGAAACTGCGATATTGTTAGTGGTTAACAACCCTGTTTCCAAAAAGCGATCGAGGTTATTGGCACCTCTGGCGACCCAGGGAGTACCCTGGCGCACACCTGTTGCCGGATCAACCGGACTATCATATTGTGGTATTAACTGTCCTTCAAACTTTGGCCCCCATATATCATAATCGCCATCATTTAATCCACCGCCACGGCCATCAACAAACGCATATCGACCATGGTCGCCAGGGCCGTATTCATCCTGGACTTTTGGAAAGGCATTAAAACCTTTTTCAAACATGGTGCTTGAATTCACCTCGATAGAAAATCCACGTTTGTCTTTACTTCCTTTTTTTGTATTAATAATAATTGCACCGTTAAATGCCCTGTTACCATATAATGCTGCGGCACTGGGTCCTTTTAATACAGTATAACTTTCAATATCATCAGGGCTGATATTCCAGGTATCTGAATTGATAGGCACACCATCCACAACAAAAAAGGTTAAGCCGTTGCCGCGTAGTAAAACCTGTGGCCTGCCGAGAATCTCTGGATTAGCACCGATAGCGAGCCCTGCGACTCTGCCGGCGAGTCCGTTGATGGCGTTGGGTTCACGCGCTTTTACAAGATCAGCACCCTTAACTTCCTGCAGTGAATAACCAAGTTTTTTAGTTTCTTTTCTAATACCGAGTGCGGTAACCACCACTTCATTTAAAGACCTTGCATCTACATCAAGATCGACAATATAAGATGTGCGGTTATCGACCACCACATTCCGGATTACAATACCTATACCTGAAAAGGAAAGAGTATCGCCCTGATTTGCCCGGATTGAAAACAGGCCATCCACACCGCTGGTAGTGCCCTGATTTTTTCCTTTAATAGAGACTGAAACTGAAGACAGCGGTTGTTGGTCTTCTTTGGAAATTACTTTTCCTGAAATGACAGACTGGGAGAATCCCACAAAAGGCAGGAGGAATAAAATAAGTGCCATACACTTTTTAAATTCCTTAAAGTTTTTGTTTCTCATAATGCAGTATTGACGGTGATTAAATAAACCACGCAAGACTACACATAGACAATGACTATATTGTACACAGATCTTTAACAAATAATTAAGCAAATATTATCGAAATAAACATCTGCACATTATTCGTTTACTCACGTGCAAAAATGTGAATAAGCTATCGCTAATTAACAATAAAAAAGAACCGCCCCAGGAATGAGGCGGTTCAAGTGATAACTACTCTTTGTTTAAGGACTATGAACGTTGATTATTGTCCGTTAGTAAAAAATCTGGTCCATCCACTCAACCAATTGGTTGTTCCTACTGCACCGCGATAAGCCCCTGATGTGAAAAATGCATCGGCATATTCACCTGTAAAATCAGCACCGGCCAAGGCTGGTGAACCAGCATCAGGAGCAAAATCAGGATTGGACAAACTGAAAGGTGATTTCAATTTTATTTCTGCTGCCGTATTGTAGGTGATGGTACCATTCGCTTCCGCAATGGTTTTCATTTCTGCAGCTGTTACGTAAGTGGTGTTACTTTTATATGGATCGGCAACGGCATAGACAAGATTGTTCTTGAAAACAGAAAGCCCTTGTTTAAAAAAACTTCCAGTTGAATCGCTTTCAATAGAAAGGCCCGCGTCCATGTATCCTAATAAGATAGAATTGGCAACGGCGAACCTGGAATTTCTTCTGAATCTGTTGGCAAAATTATGATTAGGCAATGTACCTGCTGCATTATTGGGACCTACAAAAGTAAAGTTGGATAAAACGGCTCTGGTATAAGGGCCTGATGTTGTAGGAGGGTTGTCATTGTCGCTTTCAATACCGTTTCCTGCATCGCCACCATCAACAAACGCCGGATCACGCAATGAAACCGCATATTGAATTTTACCAGTGTATCCAAAATCAAAATCAAAATCATCATCAGCTGTATAGGCAGCCACAAGGTATTTTGCATTCACTTTCCCGCCAAAAATCTCAAATGCATCATCATTTGCATAGGCCGTCTGAACATACTCAATTATAGTACCGGAACCTACACCACCCAATGTTAATGCATTGATTTCACTGTTCGCAAAAGCAGCGATACCTGCATATTCAATACGAACATATTTAAATGTACCTGAATTATCGGCATCATCTGTTCCTCCATAAGGCCTGTCTAACCCACCTTCTATCACCGGTGTAGATGTACGATTGGTTCTTGCTCTTCCGAGGATAACAACTCCACCCCAGTCACCAGGAGCTCTGGAACCTGCTGGTTTTCCTGAAGTAAATACAATTGGTTTGTCGGCTGTTCCCACGGCCTGAATTTTTCCACCTCTTTCAATCAACAAAGCTCCTTTATCAACCAGGTCACTTTTTATTGTAGTTCCGGCTTCAATGGTTAATGTAATATTGTTTGGAACATAAACATATCCTTTCAATATCCATGTCTTATCAGCAGTAAGCGTTTTATTTGCCGTTAACGTACCGACTAATGTGGTATCCGTAGGTGCAGGAGGTATAACCGGAGGAGGATCGTTATCATCACTTTTACTGCATGACGTAATCAATGTCATCGCAATAGCCATGTAACTTAATAACTTCAAATGTTTCATAATGATTGTTTAATTAAATTTTCTGTCAGTCTTTATATGGTACTGAATTGATGGCGAAAGTATCTTTATACTGTTAAGGATTTATTACTGCAGTGTTAACTGATTCTTAGAAATTCACGGATAATGAGAGTGAAATGTTAGTGCCATATCGATAAGTATTCCATACCCTGTCATCTGTAGATTTAAATCCACGTTTAGTGATGTCATTTGTATTCTGGTAGAAGATTGCACGCTGGTTAAGAATGTCACTTATGCTCAGTTTCAATTCTCCTTTCTTTTTAAACATTTTCTGTGCCACCTGGAAATCCACTACAGTTCTGCCATTTTCATAAATGTCAGCATATCCCTGAAAACCTACCAGTGCAATTCTATGGCCAATTCTGTTGACTAGTCCAGTGAA
The DNA here is from genome assembly GCA_031425315.1 of Chitinophagales bacterium. Lineage (GTDB taxonomy): Bacteria > Bacteroidota > Bacteroidia > Chitinophagales > Chitinophagaceae > Pollutibacter. The sequence continues at coordinate 2,870 of JANPJC010000273.1, read as the reverse complement.
GGTCAATCCTAATTTATCAGCGTTATACTGTAATCCTCCATTGATAATATAAGGTGACTGCCCCTGCATTGGTCTGCCTTCCTCAAAAATGCTGAAATCTGTTCCGGCGAAGTCAACACTGGATTTGATATATGCAAAGTTTCCGAATGCAGTAAAATTTTCTAAGAATGCACTATTGAAAAAATTAAGTTTTTTCCTGAATTCTAATTCTGCACCATAGTTGAAAGCAGAGTTAGGATTTGCATATGTAATGATCAGATTTGTAGCAACTGCTCCGCTTGGGATTACAGTTTCAATCGGCTTATCAAAATGTTTTGCAAATACGGACACAGAAAATATCTCTCCTGCAGTCGGATAAGTTTCGAACCTTATATCCACATTTGTATTCTGACTTCTTTCAAGCTCACTATTTCCTTTTACAATTGCATTTCTGGAGAAATCATAAAATTGAAAATTGGCTACCTCTCTAAAGTCAGGACGAGACACAGTTCTTGATCCGGATAAACGGAGATTTGTCTTTTTATCCAGATTGTATGTTAAATTGAAAGAGGGTAATAAATCAAAATAGCTACGGGTAATTTCAATATCAGGATTAGAAAAATCAGCAGTATTTACAGTATATGCAAAGTTCTCAACTCTAAGTCCCCAAACCAACCGGATATTTTTTCCAAGTCTGTTATCCAACATCAGGTAACCTGCAGCGGTTGTGGCTTCACCTGTATATTTATCTGAATTATTTGTGATTTCATCCAATACCAATCCGGTTGGGCTCATATATGCAGGATCAAAAACATATTTAGGTTCAATAGAAAGAATATTTACATTGAACTGGTTAGATATTGCTGGTTTATACCTGAACGCTCTTGCTGAATAGTCCCTTGTTTTGTATAAAATCGATCCACCCGCCTTAAATGTGTTTTTCTCGCCATTTTTCCATTTGAATGGAAGCGTGTAATTCAGGTTTCCACCATAAGAGAAATCATTGAGCTCGGAAAAAAAGCGGTAAGAATCGCGCAAAACAACCTGGAACGGCACCGCTTTATTATTCACATCATTTAAACTCTTCGCGTAAGGAGAAATCCTGTAATCGGGTTGTTCACCGCCGGTATAAGCATAATTCAGATTCCATGTCAACATCGATCTTTTTTCACCCAGCACATGCTCACCTTCTAACTGTGAAGAAATAAGTGTTTTAATATTGGTCTCGTTTGATGTTGCTTTTATATACTGAAGGTTATCATTATTGGTACCCTCTCTAACCGCATTGGTTACTTCCATTAACCTGTTAAAAAGATTTTTAAAAGATATTTTAGTTTTGCCTTTTTTGTAGGCTATGTTAGCCATTGCACCAATAGTGGTGGTAAATTTATAAGTTGAATCTTTGTAATCATAAAGTTTTGGAGAAGCCTGGCCCTGATCAGCATACTCAAATCTTTCTCCATCCAAAATACTTTGGCTATTTCTGTAGGTTAAAGAAACTATTGTTCCAAGGGTGCTGCCATTTTTGAAATCCGCTCTATTAGCCCATGAAGCTTGGTAGTTCTGGCCCGGTAAGGCATTTGCTTTATACCTGTCTCCAAAAATATTATTTACCCTTTGCGAGGCACTGATAAGGTCGTCAACGTTTGCATAAGTACGGAGATTAGGTAAATTGGCAGGCAATCTCCTTTTGCCACCTTCAAAACCCAGGTAATCATATTGGCCAAGGTATCCTATTCTGAAGTTTTTCCCCGTCGACAAGGTATTATAACTTACCCCGGCGGATAAACTGATTTCATTCTTGCTGGGTACATCCTGCGTATTGATTTGAACCACCCCACCGGCAAAATCACCCGGAAGGTCGGGAGTTGCTGTTTTAAAAATCTGAATATTGTCAATCAAATTGGATGGAATAATATCAAATGCAAACACTTTTCTATCGGCTTCAGTACTTGGAAGCACCGAGTTGTTAAGTGTGGCCACATTATACCTGTCGGCCAGTCCACGTACAATTACATATTTATTTTCCTGGATTGTTGCTCCGCTTACTCTTTTTAATACTTCTCCGGTATTACGGTCAGGGGAACGTTTGATGGATTCGGCCGAAATCCCATCTGAAATATTAGGTAAGTTTTTTTGTTTAACGAGTAATGCATTTACACTCTCCATTTTTCTTGAAGTGGAAGTCACCGTAACAGTTCCCAACTCTTTCACCATCTCTTCCAATGCTACATCAACCTGTACCACTTCATTTGCTTTGACTTCAACCTCAGAGACTGCTTTAGGCTGAAATCCTAGAGAAGAGATTTCCAGAGTATAAGTACCGGGACTTATGCTGTTGAATATAAATCTGCCTTCCACATCAGTCACAACATTTTTTTGAGCCCCCTGTATATGAATTGTGACACCTGAAAGTGCGTCACCCCTGTTGGACGATATCACCCGGCCAGCGATTTTTCCGGTTTGAGCCAGTAGCAGGCTCGATATGGAAATGAATAAAATGGTTAAGAGTCCTTTAATTTTAGTAGTAGTAGTCACGTCTGAATATTTGCGCAAAACTACCAGTATGGGTTTAATGGGGTGTTAACGAAAGGTTACCCGAATGTTACGTGTATGTGTCTTTAATGTTAAGTCCCATCTGAAAAATCATAATAAGTATTTCCGAATTCAGCTTTATTTCGGATTTAATCAAACCATTTTCGATGGGCAGCGGGATGGTTATTTTTCCAGAGCTGGCTACTGATCTGGCCTGGAAATTCCAATGTTAAGAAATCATTATCAGTCGACCTCGATTTTTAAGGCCACGTTATTAGTCTAATTTTGCCCAAAATTTCTACATGGGTGCAAATTCCTTTCTTAAAATATTTCTTCCGAAAGACCGGGTATTTTAT
>JANPJC010000272.1:0-3723 GCA_031425315.1 Chitinophagales bacterium | reverse complement strand
ATTATCGCTCTTTATAATTCAGTGGATGAATTAATGGAAGTCTTTTTTCAAAAGATATTGGAGAAAGACATTGCGCAGCTTTCTTTTAGTATAAATAACAGGATGGAAGAAGCGCATTCGTTTAAACTTTTTACACATGTGATCACGCACGAATTTCATCACAAGGGCCAAATATTGACGCGGTGCCGGCAAATGGGTCACATTCCGGTTGACACCGATATAATGCGCTTTTAAAATCTACCTCACAAACTGAATAATTCAATAATTATCTTCAGTAAAATAAAAGCGAAGTATGAATGCGATCAGTGAACGGTACCGCAATCTTCTGTTGCCATCAGAAGACCTTATTAATGATTTGGCTGAGCTGAACGGCGACATTCTTATTTTAGGCGCAGGTGGCAAAATGGGCCCGGCATTGGCAAGGTTGGCGATGCAAGCCATTAATTTATCGGGAGTGGCAAAACGAGTTATTGCTGTTTCGCGATTTTCAGAACAAGGATTGGAAGAGCAACTACACTCAGAAGGGATAGAAACGATTGCAATGGATTTGCTTGATGATAACGAAATGCAAAGTTTACCCCTGGTGAAGAATGTTATTTACATGGCAGGGCAAAAATTTGGTACCACAGGAAAGGAATGGTTAACATGGGCGATGAATGTATACTTGCCCGGTAGGGTCGCTGAAAAATTTAAGCATTCAAGAATTATAGTTTTCTCTACCGGAAATGTATACCCGCTTTCTGCTATTATAGACGGCGGCTTAACTGAGCACGCATCTCCCAACCCTGTTGGTGAATATGCTCAATCATGTTTGGGCAGGGAGCGCATGTTTCAATATGCTGCATCAAAATATCAGACACCATTATTCATATTCCGATTAAATTATGCAAATGACGTAAGTTATGGTGTGTTACTGGAGATTGCAAAATCAGTGAAAGCGGGAAAGACTATTGACCTGAGTATGGGCCATGTGAATGTAATATGGCAGGGTGATGCAAACGAAATGGCGCTCAGGGCGCTGCGGCATTGTAGTTATCCTGCGAAAGTGGTTAATATCACCGGGCCCGAAACTATTTCAATAAAATGGGTGGCTCGGGAATTCGGAAATTATTTTCAACAACATCCAGTGTTCGTTAACGAAGAGCAACCTACTGCGTTGCTAAGTAATGCAGCAGAATCATTCAGTTTGTTTGGTTATCCCAAAGTCACATTGAAAGCAATGATAGAAATGCTGGCCGGCTGGCTGAATGCCGGAGGCAAAACTGCAGAAAAACTGACGCACTTTCAGGAAAGGGAAGGGAAGTTTTAATGATAACTCAAATGTTAAATAGCAATATCAGAAATTTATTATTTGAAGGAACTGTTATCCCTGCGCATCCGCTGGCATTAACTGCGGATTTGTGTATTGATGAATCCAGGCAGCGTCGTTTAACGCAGTACTATATAGCATGTGGTGTCGGCGGATTGGCGGTAGGTGTTCATACCACACAATTTGAGATCAGGTTACCACAATTTAAAATGTATGAACCCGTATTGAGATATGCAGCTGAGGAAATTGCAGCGTGTTCATCAGCTGAAAAGTTTATTAAAGTGGCAGGAATTTGTGGTCCTGTAGCAGCAGCAGTTGAAGAAGCAAAAATTGCCAGGCAGTGGGGTTATCATCTGGGACTGCTTAGTATGGGAGGATTAAATCATTTATCGGAAAATGGATTATTAGAGAGAGCGCGAACAGTAGCTTCCATTATTCCTGTGTTCGGATTTTATTTACAACCTGCCGTTGGCGGACGCATTCTTAGTTTTGAATTCTGGAAAGCATTTGCTGAAATAGAAAATGTTTATGCCATAAAAGTTGCTGCATTTAACAGGTATCAAACGCTGGATGTGGTTCGGGCTGTTTGTGAATCTTCACGTGCTGATGATATTGCTTTGTATACGGGCAATGATGATAATATTATTGCAGATCTGACAACGACTTTTACATTCAATGTAAACAACAACCTTGTAGAGAAAAAATTTGTCGGAGGATTGCTCGGTCATTGGGCAGTGTGGACAAGTAAAGCAGTGGATATGTTCAACCGGATTAAAAAAGCAGAGACTGCGCAGCTTTCATCATTGCTGACTGAAGGAGTAAATGTAACAGATATGAATGCAGCCATTTTCGATCCTTCGAATATGTTTAAAGGAAGTATTGCGGGTATACATTACGTCTTGCAACAGCAGGGTTTGATTGAAGGAATATGGTGCCTGAATCCTAATGAGAAATTATCAGATGGACAAATGGATGAAATAAAAAGAGTTTGTAAAGCTTATCCTGAGTTAACCGATGATGAATTTGTCAGAGAATTTATTGCCTCACATCAAATATGAATAGGGGAAATTGTATGATTGCATTAATAGATCGGATCAAACAGCTTGCAGCAGATACATTCAGGCAGGTAGTTGATATCAGACGGCATCTTCATGTACATCCGGAGTTATCATTTCACGAATACAACACCAGCGCTTATATAAAATCAATGCTGGATCAATGGGGCGTGGAATGGAAATCAATGGCGGGTACAGGAATTGTGGCGATTATCAAGGGAGATGGCATCTCTGAAAAAATTATTGCCTTAAGGGCAGATATTGATGCGTTGCCAATTCATGAAAAAAATAATACAACATACAAGTCCAGGAATGAAGGGGTAATGCATGCGTGCGGACATGATGCGCATACCGCCTCGCTGCTCGGGGTGGTCAGTATTTTAAATAGATTGAAGTCATCATTTGCCGGAACGGTTAAGTTTATTTTTCAGCCAGCTGAAGAGAAATTACCTGGAGGTGCAAGTATTATGATCAAAGAAGGCGTATTGGAAAATCCGGTTCCTTCGGCAGTAATAGGTCAGCATGTCTTTCCGACGCTGCCTGCCGGCAAAATTGGATTTAGAAAAGGGAAGTTGATGGCTTCAATGGATGAATTGAATATGACGGTTTACGGAAAAGGTGGGCATGGCGCACAGCCGCACCAGAACATCGATCCTGTTGTTATTATGTCGCATATTATTATAGGACTGCAGCAGGTGGTAAGCCGCTCAGCAAATCCTGTAATGCCTACAGTGTTATCATTTGGAAAACTCATCGCCGACGGCGCTTTTAATATTATTCCTGATAGTGTGTATGCTGAAGGCACTTTCCGTACATTAAACGAAGAATGGCGTGCAGATGCACATCTGTTGATGAAAAAGATGGCTGAAGGTATTGCAGAAAGTATGAATGGCCGTTGCGAGTTTAATGTTATTAAAGGTTATCCTTACCTGATGAATGAAGAGAAACTAACGGTAAGATTGCAGCGTTTTGCTTCAGAATACGCAGGTACTGAAAATATAGTCGATCTCGACATATGGATGGCTGCTGAAGATTTCTCCTATTATTCACAAGCCACCGATGCATGTTTTTATTTGCTGGGGATCAGCAATGAAATGGAAGGAATAACTTCTTCATTACATACTGCAACATTTGATATTGATGAAGATGCTTTACAATTGAGTATAGGACTAATGAGTTACCTGGCTTTAAAAGAGTTGGGAAATTAATTTTTTACGGCGCTTCGCTTTTTTTTGCCGGTAAGGCGGGGAGGCGGTAAATAAGTTTGTGAAAGGCGCTTCGCTTTGAAGAAAACAAAGGAAAATGTTTTTAGAATAAGCGTAAATAATCTTCCCTTCTACACGCCTCCCCGGCTAAATT
>JANPJC010000271.1:0-28634 GCA_031425315.1 Chitinophagales bacterium | reverse complement strand
GTATACAAACTATAAACACTTATCCCGAGAATAGAAACAATACTGATCCATAAAGCAATATCATAAAACATTGAAGGCTTTATATACTGCGTTCTTCTATATCTGAAATGTAGTGCAGCAAATATGACAAGTATCAGCAACACTGATCCAACAATTCCTCCCGAAATAATCATGATGAGAGGAAGGTTGATAAAAAGATAAGTGGCCGACCAGATTACCGGGAATAGTACTGCCACCCATTTAATTACTTTGGCCCTGTGTGCTGTATTATAGAAATCGATCCAGTTAAATTGACCCGCTATATCTGCAAACAACCTGCTCCAGTAGGCGAGTGTGGCAAACACGCTGGAAAAAAGTACGAAGTATGCACCAATCAGAAATACATTTTCCGCGCCTTTCCCCAATGATGATGTATAAATGCCGGCGAGCGTTTGTACCATACTATCTCCATCGGGTACCAAACCCTGTTTATGCAGAACAGATGCCCCCAATAAATAGAATGTGGCTGTTACAGTGGTATATACAATCATTGCAGCCACCGCATCCAGGTACATTACTTTAATCCAGCCTTTGGCCCTTCTTCTCCATGCTTCTGTATCTTCCACAGGTCCGGTATAGGCGGCATATCCTTTTTCAATGCACCAATAAGTATAAGCAATGATTTCGTCGCTTGCTACTCCAGTAATGCCGAATGCGCCCAGGGCAATGATCATCAGTTCTCCCGACAATGAAAATTCCATTCCGGTAATTACTTCGTTGAAAGAAAAAGCATAAGGAGTATACTGTACATAATACAAACAAATCAATGTAAGTACAGTAAACATTACCATCATCAGAAGAGAAAACTTCTCGACCAGATTGTACCATCCTTTAAAAATCAATGCACCTGAAATTAATGCAGACGCAATTACAAGCACCGGGAACGCAACAGATGGAAACAGTAATTTTAAAACGAGGGCTGAGCCACCCAGTATACCGGCAACTTGTACCACTTTTAAAAGTGTAAGCAGGAAAACAATCCATACAGCCCACTTATTACTTCCCTTTTTACTTCCAGGCATTAAACCGAATGCATGCATTACTGTTTCGCCACTTTGAATGGTATGTTTACCAAACTCAAGTTGCACAGCCACTTTTACAAGACAGCTCACGATAATCACCCAAAAAGCCGTGAAGCCCGCCTTTGCCCCCAAAGCGGTAGTAGCTATAAGTTCACCTGATCCAACTATAGAAGCAGAAAGTATAAAACCAGGACCAAGAAAACGCAGACTTTTTAAAATTCCGACAGGTGGTTCTTTGATAGATTCACCTGAAATGATATAATTATCTTTCACCATGGCAGCCCATTTCCTTTAATATTTTGATTTGGGAGATGGTTACGCTGAAATTAATTAAATCTCATCAGAAGCGTACAGTAATTTTTATTTAAAAATCAATTGGGCTGTACTATCCTGAAGGCGTACTCTTAAATAATTCTCCAGTTTTATTTTTTCTGCTGACGTCATTTTTTGTCTCGTATTTAAGACGATTAATGACGATTTAACTGAAGGTTTATTTTGTTGAAACTCCTGTACCGGCTGTATGATTGCACTTATAATAAATGGATACTGTGCCCGCAGTTCCTTAAAAACCTGCTCGTTAACTGTGTTTGTTTTTTGAATGCTGTCTGCCGCTGCCTGAAGCTTTTTAAGTTCGGTATCTTTTTGAGCAAGCAACTGCCTGAACTGATCGTCTTGCTGAATATCTGCTTTATCATTTATATATGCAAATCCCTGCTTGATCTCCAGTTGTGAACCACTCAGATCATAATTTTTCATTTTTGATTCCAGTGTTTTTATTTCGTCTTCAGTAATTTCCCGACCTCCAAAAACCAGGGTAATGTTTTTAGATTTCGCGTTTACTTTTCTGCTGAGTAAATAATCATTCGAAAAGATTGCTTCTCTGTCGATAAAATTATTTGCGTTTTTCAGGAATTCATTGCGCCTCACCATGTCGTAGCCAAAATAAAGACTGGGTAGCAGGGTTACGAGCACAACTGCATATATGGTTTGCCGTGCAATTCGCTCGGAGCTTTTAGTAGGAAGTTGTTTCAGAGGATATTTCAAAAAGCGGATAATGATAAATGCAGCGAGAGCAATAAATACTGAATTGATGATAAACAAATAAAAGGCGCCGAAAAAAAATTCAAATCTCAATGTTGCCAATCCATATCCGGCAGTACATAACGGAGGCATCAACGCAGTTGCAATCGCCACACCTGGAATTACATTACCTTTTATTTTACTTGATGTAGCCAGCATTCCTGCAAGTCCGCCAAAAAGTGCAATCAATACATCATAAATTGTTGGCGACGTGCGGGCAAGAATTTCAGAATGTGCATCATTGAGCGGTGACAGCAGGAAGTATACCGTTGATGTTGTAAGGGCTGCGAACAGGGCAACGCTGTAATTCTTGATTGATTTCTTTAGCAGGGAAGCATCATTAATACCAACAGAATATCCTATTCCCATTATCGGCCCCATCAAAGGAGAGATCAGCATTGCTCCAATAATCACTGCCGGTGAATTAATATTAAGCCCCAGCGACGCCACTAAAATGGCAAATATGAGAATCCATAAATTAGTACCCCGGAAAACAATTCCATTTGAAATATTGGTGAACACTGTATCGGCATTCTCTTTTTCTTCATTTAACCGAAAACGTTCAAAATATTCAGTTACCATAATACTTCAATATTTAAATTGATTATCAGTGGAAATCCGGCAGGGGTATAATCAGCCGGAATGTAATAAAGAAACTGCACTATAATGCCTTATTAAATATTTTCCCGAAAAATGTTAAATAACGTTTAACAATATAAGTGCATCAATTACCACAAGATACTGTTCTGCATTAATCCATCAATCACCTTATCTTGCGGTCGGCTTTTTCGGGGATCGTATCCTTTTTCTGTTGAGTCTAAAACAAATAAATATGGAAACAGCTTTAATAGATGTGAGAAATCTAACTATAGAAGATTTTAATACCTTGAAAGATTCAATGGTTGAAGCGTATTCTAGTATGGGTGGGCAGTATTGGAGGGAATCTTCTTTGGAACGATTGATTGAAAAATTTCCACAAGGTCAGGTGGTGATCACGCATAATGGAAAAGTGGTGGGCTGTGCGCTCTCGATTATTGTGGATTATAATAAATTTAGTGATACCCATAGTTACAGGGATATTACAGGGAATTTCAGTTTCGAAACACATACCCGTACCGGTGATACTTTGTATGGTATTGAGATTTTTGTACACCCTAATTATCGCGGCATGCGATTGGCAAGAAGATTGTACGACGCCAGGAAAGCATTATGCGAAGGATTAAATCTTAAAGCAATTGTAGCTGGTGGAAGAATACCTAAGTATGGTATGTATGCGGATCAGATGACTGCTTACGAGTATATTCAAAAAGTAAAGGAGCGTGAGATTTATGACCCTACCTTAACTTTTCAATTTTCAAACGACTTCCAGGTAAAAAGGGTATTACGTGATTATCTTCCCGAAGACGAGGAATCAATGGGCTATGCTACCTTATTGATCTGGCATAATGTTTATTACGACCCGGAGAAAAGTTTGGTTTTACGAAAGAAAGATATTGTTCGAATTGGAGTGGTACAGTGGCTTATGCGTCCATATAGTGAGCCTGAAGATTTGTTGACACAGGTTGAATATTTTGTTGATGCGGTAAGTGATTATTCTTCTGATTTTATTTTGTTTCCCGAATTGTTCAACGCTCCATTAATGGGTCGTTTTAATAATCTTGATGGCCGACATGCTATTCGCGGCCTGGCAGGATTTACAGAAACAATGATAACTGCCATGAGTAAAATGGCGATCAGTTATAACGTAAACATCATCGCCGGTTCAATGCCTGAAATACATGATGATAAGGTTTATAATGTATCATATGTTTTACAGCGAAACGGCAAGGTAGAAAGCACTTCAAAAATACATATTACACCTTCTGAAGAATATGACTGGAATATCACAGGCGGCAATGAAGTAAGAGTGTTCGATACTGATTGTGGGAAAATTGGTGTACAGATTTGTTATGATGTTGAATTTCCGGAGTTATCACGTAAAATGGCTGCGGACGGAATGCAGATATTGTTTGTCCCTTTTCTCACAGATACTCAAAACGCATATCATCGTGTACGTTCCTGCGCGCAGGCACGCGCCATAGAAAACGAATGTTTTGTAGCGATTGCAGGAAATGTTGGTAATCTTCCTAAAGTAAGTAATATGGATTTGCAGTTTGCGCAGTCTGCTGTACTCACTCCATCTGATTTCGCATTTCCTGTAAACGGTGTTAAAGCAGAGGCAACTCCCAATACCGAAATGATAGTGGTAAGCGATGTGGATCTTTCGCTGTTAACTGAACTTCATAATTATGGCAGTGTTCAAACGCTCAAGGACAGACGACATGATTTGTATGAGGTGAGGTTTAAGGAAGTGTGAAGTATGAAATGTGAAGTGGGAAGTAACAGCCGTTTACTGCGGGAATCGAGAAACGTGAAACGTGAGTGTCCTGGCTAAGTGAATATGTGAATTTGTCAATGGGAGAATTTTGAAGTGTGAAGTATGAAATGTGAAGTGGGAAGAAACAGCCGTTTACTGCGGGAATCGTGAATCGTGAAACGTGAATGCCCCTGGCTAAGTGAATAGGTGAATTTGTCAATGGGAGAATTTTGAAGTTTGAAGTGCGATGTACAAAGTGGGAAGTAACAGCTACCTCCAGCGTGAATCGTCAATCGTGAAACGTGAATGTCCTGGCTAAGTGAATATGTGAATTTGTCAATGGGAGAATTTTGAAGTGTGAAGTGCGATGTACGAAGTGGGAAGTAACAGCTACCTCCAGCGGGAATCGTCAATCGTGAAACGTGAATGCCCCTGGCTAAGTGAAAGTGTGAATCTGTCAATGGGGGAAGTAACAGCCATATGGTCAGTGAATAGTGAAAGACCAGATATTCGCTGTATTGGCTGTTCCCTATTGCCTATTGCCTACTGCCTATTGCCTCCTCTTAATATCCTCGATAGTTCTGTTCAACCTGCTGCGTTCAGCGGCAAAAGCAACCAGGTGACTTTCAACAGAAACTTCGATAGTGGAGCTTAAAAGATTTTTATCCTGTTGAGCAACAGCTTGCACCCAGTCTCTTACCAATCCAAAATCGCCGCCGCCATGCGCATCAGTTTTCAGGCTCCAGGTGGTTTGCGCACGGGATCTGAAATCTGTCATCGTAAATGTTTCCATATCGCCAACGATATCACCTTTGGAACCCATAATACGGGTGCGTCTGCCTTCGTAGGATACATGCGCCTCCATGGAAAATGCAGCAGTGACACCGTTTTCGAATAACATATTCACCGTAAGATGATCAGGCTGATCATTATCCATTTTATAAACGCAGCGTCCATAATCGCTGGTCTTGAGATTTTCAAGAATGATGTCATCCCAATTGCTTTTGTCTTCGGGCAGATCAAAAACATATAATCGTTTACGGTCGCGATAATAGATCTGCATGGCAGAGTACGGGCAACTTCCTTCTACCTGGCATCCATCCGTGCAGCGTTCGGTGCTGCCTTTTGGCGCATTTGCATTAGTGAACCATCTCAGGTTGCCAAAGCAGTGGACATCATGCACCGGACTGTTCACCAGCCAGCGGATGATATCGGTATCATGACAGGATTTTGCCAGTATAATTGGTGTGGCTCTTTTGCTGTTTCTCCATTTCCCCCTCACGTAAGAGTGACTCATATGCACATGCTCAATCGGCTCCATATGATGAACACTGATGATGTCGCCGATCAATCCTGCATCAATCACTTCTTTGAGTTCTCTGAAATATGGTGAGTACCTTAAAACATGACAAACCCCCACAATCCTGTTACACTCTTCAGCTTTAGCAAGTATTCGTCTGCATTCTTCTTCTGTTGGAGCAATCGGTTTCTCAAGCAAAAGATTGTAACCCATATCGAGTGCGGTGATGCTGGGTTCTGTATGCAGATGATCCGGCGTGGCAATAATCACCGCGTCAGCTTCAGGTTGACGGTGGAAAACCTCTTTCCAATCAGCAAAACAATTTTTCTCGTCAATATTATGCGCTTTAGCTGTTCGCTTCCTTCTTTCCGGATTTAGATCCGCGACCGCTACAAGCTTTAACTCATCAGGAAATTTTAAAGCATATGATCCATAAATACTTCCCCGGTGACCTGCACCTATGAGGATGGCGGTAACCGGCCGCGATAGTTTTTTATGACGGGGATCAAAAAAGACATTCTCGTGCAGACCAAATAATGCAGCAAATTCCTTCCAACGCATTACTGCACTGTCGGTAACTGCATAAAATGATCTCAAAAATTTTCTGGCAGAAATAAACTGGCGTAACGACATATCCTTACTACTTCTGGTGGAATGGCAAAATTAATTGATTGTATTTTACAAATCCTTGCTTAAAAATATTTCCTTACTTTTCAGGGTAGATTTTAACAGCTATGATATGATAATATGATTCTATTTTTCACGAATCTTTTTATAAATACGAATGGCGGCCATCAAAATCGTCACAAATAAGAACAAGCCAAGCAATCCCCACCAGAAATCAACTGTGTTTTTTAACACCACCAAAAACACTACTGCAAAAAGTATAACAGTTGGTACTTCGTTCCATATCCGTAACTGTTGACCTGAATATTTATACACGCCTTCCAACTGTTGTTTGTATATAATGTGAAGGCTGATATGATATGCATACAAGGCAACTACAAAACCCAGCTTTACAATCAGCCAATCGGTTAACGGATAGATCATTAATAATCTTATACCCAGCAGCAAAGTAATAATTGACGAAGGCCAGGTAATACCAAAAAGCAATCTTTTTTTCATTAACTGGTATTGTTCAAGCAGAATTTTTTTCGCCTGGTCATTTTCCAGTTTTGTGGCCTCCGCTGAATACACCAGCAGTCTTGGGAAATAAAATAAACCTGCAAACCAGGTTACTATAAAAATGATATGGATTGCTTTAATATATGCGAGCTCCATCTCAGCGCTGTTTAATGTAGGCTGAAGTTACTTCAAGGGTATGATTGATTTCTTTTTCTCCAATAGCGGTACTGATAAACCAGCTTTCATAAGGAGAAGGGGGAAGATAAATTCCATTGTCAAGACAATAATGAAAGTACTTTTTAAACTCCTCATTATCTGCCGCTGCCGCTGTTTTAAAATTATTTACAGGCTGCTCACTAAAATGAATGCTGATCATACTTCCGGCGCGATTAATGGCAACCGGTATTCCTTTTGACTGAAATAAATCGAGTAAACCATTTTCCAATTTAGCTGTGGTTGTATCCAGCTGATCATAAATGGATGGTGTTTCATGCAATGTTTTTAGCATCGTGTATCCTGCGCGCATGGCTAACGGATTTCCGCTTAATGTACCGGCCTGGTAAATTTTCCCTGAAGGCGCTATGTGCTGCATGATTTCCTTTTTGCCGCCGTAAGCACCAACCGGTAAACCTGCACCTATTATTTTGCCAAATGTTACGAGGTCAGCGGCGATACCACAAAACTCCTGTGCACCACCGGGTGCGAGTCTGAAGCCTGTCATTACCTCATCAAAAATTAATAGTATGTTTTCTCTGTCGCAAATTTCACGAAGGCCTTCGAGAAACGCTGGCTGTGGTGGAATGCAACCCATATTGCCAGCTACAGGCTCGATGATGATCGCAGCAATATTATTTTTATGCTGTAATACCAGCTCTTCCACTGCTGCTAAATTATTAAACGGCGCATTGAGTGTATCTGCTGCTACAGCGCCAGTAATACCGGGTACAGTTTGTATCTGTAATGTTGCCACACCACTGCCGGCGCTTACTAAAAATGAATCTGCATGCCCATGATAGCATCCTTCAAATTTGATCAGCTTATTTTTACCGGTATAACCCCGGGCTAATCGCAAAACACTCATGCATGCCTCTGTTCCACTGTTCACCATCCGGATCATTTCCAATCCCGGTACCATTTTCCTGATCAACTCTGCCATTTCAATTTCGAGCAGAGTAGGCGCACCATAGCTTAGCGAATGAATCATTTGTTCTTTTAATGCTTCCAGAACAGGTTCATACGCGTGCCCGAGGATCATTGGTCCCCAGCTGTTAATATAATCGATATAGTTATTGCCATCTTCATCAAAAAGATAGGCGCCTTTTGCAGATTTAATGAAAACCGGGGTGCCTCCCACGCTTTTAAATGCTCTCACCGGAGAATTCACTCCCCCCGGAATGGATTCCTGTGCGCGGGAGAATAATGAAATTGAGTTGGTCTGCATAATATTTTGTTGGTGGTTAATGTCTCCTTCGTGAATCGTCAATCGTGAATCGTCAATGTAAATGCATCAGTTTGCTGTTACCATTTTGGAAAGCATTGCAAACGATCTTAAAGTCAGGCCACTTATCTTTTCCAATTCTTCCATTTTAACGTAGTTTAAATCAAATGCTATTTCAAATATCGAATCAATTTCGACAAGGGAACCTCTTGAAATTTCGTAATACCGTTCTCGCTCAGCCTTAGATTTTCGACTTGACCCTTCCGCCAGATTTAATTTCACAGATACACCTGCACGTCTGACTTGAGAAATCATATTGAATCTTTCTTCGGATGGAAATTTCAATGAAATAAGATAGATTTCTTTAACTAATTCACGAACTACAAGATACACGTCTAATGATTTGTGATTGAGTTGTAAAAACATAAGCTTTGATTTTTTTCAAAGCTAACATTATGGCCATCGCTGGTTTATTTTAGGTTTACGTTTTTTTCTCTGAAACTCCTGTATTTTTCACGATTCACGATTGACGATTCACGATTCACGACCTATCCAAGCTCTTCTGCCAATTTCCGGGCAAAATACGTCGCTATCACATCGGCACCGGCACGTTTAATGGACGTGATGGTTTCAAACATCGCTTTATTTTCGTCTAGCCAGCCACGTTGGGAAGCTGCTTTGATCATGGCATATTCTCCACTCACCTGATAGGCCGCCACTGGTACATCAACATTATTTTTCACTTCGCGGATAATATCCAGATAACTCAAAGCCGGTTTAACCATAACTATATCTGCTCCCTCTTCCACATCCATTATAGTCTCTTTGATGGCTTCGATGCGATTGGCATAATCCATCTGATATGTTTTTTTATCGCCAAAACCAGGTGCACTGTCTAATGCATCACGAAATGGGCCGTAAAAACAGGACGCATATTTGGCGCTGTAACTTAAGATTCCGGTTTGGGAGAAATTGTTTTCTTCCAAAGCCTGACGAATCGCGCCAATGCGTCCATCCATCATATCACTCGGTGCAACAAAATCTGCACCTGCTTCTGCGTGAGTAAGACTCATCTGAGCTAATACTTCTACTGTGCCGTCGTTGATGATTTCGCCATTTTGAACAATGCCGTCATGGCCATCACTATTATAAGGATCAAGTGCCACATCTGTCATTACACAAATTTCAGGGACGGCATTTTTAATGGCACGTACCGACTGTTGCATCAATCCATCTTTGTTGGTCGCCTCAGTGCCTTTTTTATCTTTCAGATTGTCATCACATTTTATAAATAGCAAAACTGAATTTATACCCAGTGAATATAAATGTTTTACTTCCGCTACTGTGAGGTCAAGACTCATTCGATAGTATCCTGGCATCGATGCTATTTCCTCACGGGTATTACTGCCTTCAATGATAAATAATGGTGCTATAAAGTCAGATGGCTTTAAAATTGTTTCAGCCACCATTGATCTGATCGCGGCCGATTTCCTTAAAATTCTATTTCGCCTGTTTAAAATCATAACCAGTTTTTTGGATGTAAACAAACCTGAAACAATTTGTCTTCTTCTGATCCGGGTTGTGGATGATAATCGTAGTCAAATCTAACTGTTGGTGGCAGACTCATTAAAATACTTTCCGTTCTGCCATTCGTTTTCAAACCGAATAATGTTCCCCTGTCGTGTATCAGATTGAATTCAACGTACCTGCCTCTGCGAATTTCCTGCCAGTATTTATGAGATCCGTCATACGGCATCCATTTTCTTTTTTCAACAATCGGCAAATAGGCGGGGAGAAAAGATTCACTGCAGATAATGGAGAAGTTAAGTAGTTGCTCAGGTGAATATTGTTGACCCGGCCGCAGGTAATCGAAAAAGATTCCACCAATTCCACGCGACTCGTTATTACGGTGTTTGTTCACAAAGTATTCATCGCAATGCTTTTTAAACATTGCGTAATAGGATTGGTCAAAAATGTCACACGCTTCTTTTAGTGTTTGATGAAAGTGAACAGCATCTTCATTAAAAAGATAGTAAGGTGTAAGATCTGTTCCGCCGCCAAACCAGCTGTCAGTAACATTATGATTATTATCGTATAGTTCGAAGTACCTGAAATTAGCGTGCACCGTAGGAACAAATGGATTGATAGGATGAATAACAAGTGATATGCCGGTGGCAAAAAAATAATCGCCATGAATATTCAACTGCTGTTTCATTACCGCTGTTACTTCACCTTCTACTGCACTGATATTAACGCCACCTTTTTCAAACACCTGCCCATTGGCAATAACCCTTGTACGACCACCGCCGCCACCAGGGCGTTCCCACTTCTCCTCAAAAAATAATGCATGCCCATCAATATTTTCCAATGCGGAACAAATTTTGTCTTGCAGCTGGTGAATATGATGAACAAATTTTTCTTTTATGCTTTCCATTCTTTCACAGCATCTATAAAGGCTTTGGCATGATCTACCGGAATCCCGGGAATGATACCATGGCCGAGGTTTACGATATAACGTTGTGGTCCGAATGCCCTGATCATTTCATGCACATCCTGTTTTATTTTGTGCACGGGTTGCATGAGTTTTACAGGATCGTAGTTGCCTTGTAATGTTATTGCATTTTGGGTCAGCGATCTTGCTGTTCCCGCAGTATTACCCCAATCCAATCCTAAAGCAGATGCACCGGTAGCCTGCAGTTCGGGCAAACTGTGCCAAACTCCTTTCGCAAAAACAGTGATAGGAGTGTGTTCTTTTAACGCACTTACAATTTGCCTGATATAAGGTAATGAAAAACGACCAAAATCTTCCTTGTCCCAAACGCCTCCCCAGCTATCAAAAAGCTGAACACAATCAGCACCCGCTTTTACCTGTTCACGCAGATATGAAATGGTAACTGTTGTAATTGCTTCAAGCAGACGATGAGTGACATCAGGAAAAGAATAGCAGAAAGATTTTGCCTTGTCAAAGGTTTTGCTTCCCTTGCCTTCTATCATGTAACAAAATAATGTCCATGGCGCACCGGCAAACCCAATCAGCGGAACACGACCATTTAATTGTTGTTTGGTAACTTTTATCGCTTCATAAACATAATTCAATTTGGTATGCGCCTCAATTACCACAAGTTTCTCTACATCTTTCATTGTGGTTATCGTTTCCGGCAATAACGGTCCGCGGCCTTCCACCATTTCCACTTTAAGTCCCATTGCCTGCGGAACCACGAGTATATCGCTGAATAAAATGGCAGCGTCTGTTCCTACAATATCTACCGGCTGAATAGTGATGGCAGCAGCAAGTTCAGGCGTTTCCACACGGGTAAAAAAATCATATTTCGCTTTCAGCTCCATATACTGCGGAAGATACCTGCCCGCCTGGCGCATCATCCATACCGGTGGCCGGGTTACAGTTTCACCTCTGAGCGCCTTGAGTAACAAATCATTTTGAAGAATATCCATACTATCTTTTTTCGGTTATGCTCAGTAGTTGTTATGATTGTAATACTGAAATCTACTTATAAAATTTTATCACTGCGTCTATTAATCCTTGCTGACTGGCCTGTTCTGCAACAACCAGCTGAGCTTTTGAATGGTTTTTTACGCTTGCGGCAGTAGTATCCCCGATACAAAAACAAATTGCATGCTTTGGCAGTTTATTGGTTTGAAAATAACTTTCGACACCACTTGGACTAAAAAAAATCACACCATTGTATAGTGAGTTGATCAATCTCCCTGTTAAAACAGTTTCGTACAGAATAAGTTCTTTTACTTTTATACCGGCTGCATTTAATATATCCGGCAGCTCATCCCTGCGTTGTGCCCCGCAAATGAAATCAACACTTTGTCCGGGTTTTTCCTGTAAGATAAGATGTGCGAGTTCCGCTGCATTGGAAGCCACTCCCAGTATTTCTTTTTTTTTCAGTCCATCTACAGCTTTTCTCGTTTCACCTGATAAGCAAAATATTTTTTTCGCGGGAAGGTTAAAACCGGCGGTTTCCATGTTACTGATTAATGCAGCTACTGCATGTTTACTGGTAAATATGAGGTAGTCGCCAAGTTTCTTCAACTCCCTGCCGTTTCCTTTTTCAACGAGGTAATTGATTTTTATGAAATCTTCATCGTGGATGATAATTCCACCTGCTGCTGCTATTTCTAAGATTGCAGGCTGTAATTTTTTAGTAGATAATATTGTGATCGGAGGTTTCAGATAGATATCAATTTTGCTGCACCTTTTTCCAATATCTCTTTGGCAGCTTTTTCCGCTATGCCTTCATCGTTAATATTACTATTGATATTGACAGTTAAAGATAAAGTGCCATCCGGCGCAGTGATATTTCCTTTGAAATAAAGGTGTTCATCTTTTATAAAAGCATACGCGCTGATGGGCGTGGAGCAACCGCCTTGTAAAAACCGGAGGAAATCTCTTTCAGTTTTAGTACAGATAGCAGTTTCAAGATGATGTAAAACCGCACAGGCCTCCATTATCGTTTCATCGTTTTCATTACATGCTACTGCAATTGCCCCCTGGGCAGGTGCCGGTATCATCCAGTGCAGTACTTGTCTTGGCCCTGTTTCATCAATCGTTAATCCTAACCTTTCGATGCCGGCAGTTGCAAAAATTGCCCCGTGCCAATTCGATCCATGAACCTTTTTAATTCTGGTATTTACATTCCCGCGAAGATTTTCTATTACACTGCCGGGAAATCGATGCAGCCACTGTGCCTTTCTACGGATGCTGCTGGTGGCAATATTAAATTGCATGGGGGTGCGCTCATCAGGAATTTGTACGCCTTCTTTGTGAATAAACATATCTGTGTGTGAAGCCCTTTCCATTACTGCCACAATTTTCACTCCTTTTGCAGGCATCGTGGGAACATCTTTATAGGAGTGAACGGCAATATCTATTTTATGTTCCAGTAAAGCTGCGTCCAGCACCTTTGTGAAGATACCCTGCACACCCAGTTCGTACAGTGGTGTGATCAGATTGATATCTCCGTCACTTTTAATATGTATAAGTTCTGTTTGATACCCGGCTGCACTGAGTTTGTGACTTACCAGTTCAGCCTGCCACAATGCAAGCCTGCTGTCTCTTGTACCAATTCGCACCTTTTTGTTCATTCTGCTACTCCCGGTTGCAAAAAGTCTTTAAAGGCATGAATGTACAAACAACCCTTTTCATTTTTTTCACGGAGATTAACAGCCAGTTCGCTGATTGTTTTATTTACCCGGCAAGATACCAGCTGGGTTCCATCTACATGTGCAGGGCTTAACTGATGGAGTTTTGATTTAAGTTCTTTTATGATCGGTGAATAGCGCTGCATCTGCATCCAGCTATTCAGTTCTCCCAGATATTCACTAATAATCGCTTTTGCTTTTGGTAATTCGCCTTTTCTTTTTTCCATAGTATGCCTGAGGATTTGCGATACCTCATCGATCCCGGCCAGTTGTACCCCATTGATGTTCGTAACGTCAGGATGAACATTTAACGGAACCGAAAGATCCATAATACACTGGGGCTTTTCCCCTGTCAAAAATTCCGGAAGAATCGTGTATTCGGATGAATGAGTGCAAACAATGATAACGTCAGCTTCCTGTACAACATTTTTCAGTGCATTAAATGGTCTCCAGTTCAGTCCGGTTTCTTCGGCAAATTGTTTTGCCGTTTCATCTGTGCGATTGATAACCACGATATTAGATTCGAAATAATGCCGCAGGTTTTTGGCAATATTTCTTCCAAATTTTCCGGTGCCGAATAGCAGAATCTTTTTATCGCGGGTTTGAATATTGTTTTTAAGCCATTCAACAGCTGCATACGATACCGAAACAGTACCTGTGCTTAAATGAGTTTTTGTTTTAATAGCTTTAGATGCCTGTTGGGCAAAGTTGATCGTTCTGTCCATCACTGGACCAATCATATCATAACCACGGCTGATGAGTACAGCTTTTTTTAACTGGCCCAGTACTTCATAATCACCCAGGATCTGCGAATCAAAACCTGCAGCCACATTGAACAAATGTTCAAAAGCGACTGTTCCCCTTTTTACAAATCCAGCAGTTTTAAAAACATTAATATCACCTTTGGTATGCCTGAGAAACAAGTCGACGATTATTGACTCATCATGACCAAAGAAATAAATTTCAGACCTGTTGCAGGTTGATAATGCAAAGAGACTGCGAATATTTGCCTGTTTAGCATCCTGTAAGAGAAGAGTATAAGCGGTTTCACTTAGCGAAAACATACTCCGTTGTTCAGCGCTGGCTGTACGGTAGTTGATTCCTACTACAAAAAACCGGGATATTATCTGTTCTGCCATATAATTGCCTTCACTAATCAGGACGCACAAAGTTCACTTTAATTAGATTTCTATTGTCATATAATCGTCAAAACATCTTTTTACTATTTATGATCTTCATCAGCAATACCTTTGCACGAAGTCAGTAATATTTACAATAAATGAATAAATCGGCAATACTTCTTATGAATCTGGGCTCACCCGACAGCCCAACATCATCCGCGCTGAAACCGTACCTGAATGAATTTTTGATGGATGAAAGGGTAATTGACATTCCCTACTGGGTCCGAAGTTTTTTGGTGAAAGGGATTATAGTACCCTTCAGGGCACCTAAAAGCGCTGAAAAATATAAAACGGTTTGGACTAAAGAGGGATCGCCATTAGTTGTGCATACCCAAAATCTTAGAGACCTGGTTGGAAAAAGATTTGATGAACCGGTGTATTACAGCATGCGTTACGGTAGTCCTTCATCGGAATCTGTGCTTAAAAAAATACATGCTGAAAATCCTCAACTCGAAAATCTCATTTTATTTCCACTATATCCTCATTATGCAATGAGCAGTTATGAAACTGCAGTGGTGCAGGTGAAAGAGATTCATGCGGCAGAGGGATACAAATCCAATCTTCAGACTGTACCACCTTTTTATAATGAGCCACATTATATCAGTGCTTTAACAAATACAGTAAAGGCATATATTGCTGATGACGTTGACCATTATCTTTTCTCTTATCACGGCATCCCTGAAAGGCATGTGAGAAAAACTGATCCCGGCCGTAATCATTGTTTGAAAATAAATGATTGTTGTTCGGTCGATTCGGATGCACACAACTATTGTTATCGCCACCAGATTATTCAAACGACAGAACTCGTAGCTAAAAAACTTGGGCTTCCGAAAGAGAAATATAGTTTTTCTTTTCAGAGCCGTTTAGGTAGTGATGCCTGGTTAAAGCCATACACAGTGAAACAGTTGAAAGAGTTTCCTAAGGCAGGCATTAAAAATCTTGTTATTATCTGTCCCGCTTTTGTGAGTGATTGTTTGGAAACCCTGGAAGAAATTGAGGTGGAAGGCAAAGAAGAATTTTTGGAATACGGCGGAATAAAATATCAGATGGTGCCTGCGCTTAATGAAAGTGTTGAATGGGTCGACACGATGGAATTTCTTATTCGTAAGCAATTGTAAATGGGATCGTGAATAAACAGCCTTCTGTGAATAAGTGAATGGGTCAATTGGTGAATTCAAGACAGGTGTGAAGTACGAAATGCGAAGTTCGAAGTTACAGTCACATCGTTTGTGAATCGTGAATCAATGTCGTTGAAATAAGAGAAAATCGACCTTATTAGCGGTACTTTTTTGAATCACATTGTCACATAGAAAAATGCAAAAAGAATTATTCTATTTGCACTCTATGCCTATGTGGTGGATGTTCCTTGGGAGGCTATCCCACATAAACTGTAAAGATTGATCCGATCCGTTCCTTAATTCAACGACATTGAATCGTCAATCGTGAATAAATTCGTGGCTTTCGCTATTTCCTGCCCACTGCTCATCGCTACTGTATAACTCGAAATTTTATGGATGAAAATTAATGAATTAAAAACTTAGTTATTTTTAAATGAAACATTAGTGCCGCGTAAATTTACAGACACAGTGCTCACTAATGAAATGTCAATAAATAAATTTTGAATCACTCATGTTTTTTCTCCTGTCATCTCAAAACCTCCGCTAACCTCCTTGGCCTGACGCTGGACATCTGATATGTTTTTGGTGAGAAGTGTTTTTTGGCCACAGAGCTGAGCAGAGCATTAGAGTTTAACGGAGGTTAACAGCCTGGAAGATATTATTTTGAAATATTTCCACGCTTAAAACATTTTAATACTTTGCCGCTTACTGCTCACTGCTTACTGCTACTGCTCACTTTATACTGGCTGTTCCCTATTCCCTTTTGCCTGCTTTTTTCGATTTCAAAATCGACAAATCACTTTCTTCTTTCACAATTTTATTGGCCAATATACCTAATCCATCAATTTCCAGCTCCACCTCATCGCCTTCCTGTAACCATTGCGGCGTAAAAGAGGGATCGTTTCTTTTTCCTGTTCCATTCAGTTCAAGAAAACATCCGGTGCCTACCGTGCCGCTACCTATAACATCGCCGGGAAAAAGCGTGGCGCCATAGGATGCCCGCTCAATGATTTCAGCAAAAGTCCAGTCCATATCAGACAGATTTCCATTGCTAACATTTTGTCCATTTACGCGGCATTTCATGTTGAGGTTCCAGGCCTTGCCTGTATGGCCTTTTTTAGGTTCAACTTCAAATTCTTCCAGTTCATCTAATGTAACCAACCAGGGGCCAATAGCAGTTGCAAAATCTTTTCCTTTTGCAGGACCAAGGTTCAACACCATTTCTTCCATTTGTAAAGTCCGTGCACTGAAATCATTCATGATCATCAACCCGGCAATATACTGATCGGCCATTTCTGCAGGAATGTTACGGCCATGTCTGTTGATAACGATTGCCGCCTCCAATTCGAAATCAAGCTTGTCAAAATGATCAGGCATACACATCACTTCACCAGGTCCCTGGATACTGTGATGATTAGTAAAATAAAATATGGGAAACTGATCATACTCAGGAATCATGGCGGCACCTCTGTTTTTTCGTGCAGACTCCACATGCTGACGAAATGCATATCCATCGCGGCAACTTGGAGGTGCAGGAACAGGCGCCAGTAAAGCTGCAGCGGAAGCCGGTACCGATTTTGTGCTGTTGATACCGCCTGAATTAATAGCATTCAAACAAGACAGTGCTATAGGATAATAATCGTCCCAATAGTTTAAAAACATCGCCATTGATGAAGGTAATTCAGGATGCAATTGGTCCGTATCATAAAAATTTCCCTGTGCAAAAATCGCAAGCTGATCGTGACTGTCTTTTAAATAAGAAACCAGTTTCATGGCATCAGTTTATGTTGGGCGTAAATTAGTGAATTATCTTTTAGGGCGACATCGAATTCAATTACACATTACCTGAATTGATCTTTTTTGATCATACTACTTGTCATTACCAGCGATCTTCTTCCGGAATATTATTTTGTTGTGGAGGAGATGATTTTTTATAGGCCAGCTTTTGCTTTTGCCGTTCAATAATCAGATGTGCAATAACCCGGCCTGCATCGGTATCTTTATTTTGAGCCAGGAGCGCCCTGAGTTTTTGTTCCGATATGTCGATGCGGTATAACAAATGTATCAGCCAGGAAAATTGATCGCGAATCATCCGGTTGATTTCTACTGCAAGTATTGCTATGAGCTGATCCTCTGTGATCAGCGGTTTTGATACCAATGACCATTCTTTTTTAAGCGACTCAACAAGTTCGTTGACTTCAATGCCGGACATAAATGTAAATTAGGATAATCCTGATGAAATTTTATTGATGTTTTTTTCTCATTTTGCACTTATATGAATCATGAACTTCGGCCATTGTGGACGCCATCTGAATCAGTGCAGCAGAATTCAAATCTTCAGCATTACATCAAATGGCTTGGGGAACAGAAGAAAATAAATTTCAGTGATTATAATTCATTGTGGCAATGGAGTGTCACACAATCTGCTGAATTTTGGGAATCGTTATGGCAATATTTTGATATTATTTCTGCAGGTCGATACCAAAATGTTTTGCAAAAACCTTCGATAGGGATGATCGGAAATAAATGGTTTGAAGGTGTGCAGGTCAATTATGCTGAACACATTTTCCGACATTCGAATAATGATCAACCCGCCATAATTTTTAAATCGGAAAAGGATAACCTTTCTGAAATCAGTTGGGTATCGCTTACGGATAGTGTTGCAAGACTTGCCTTTTGGCTGAAATCAAATGGCTTGAATAAAGGGGACAGAGTATGTTCTTTGTTGCCGAATATTCCGGAAGCGGTCATCGCATTTTTAGCTGTAAATTCAATAGGAGCGGTATGGAGCAGTTGCTCGCCCGACTTTGGCAACGCAAGTATCGAAGATCGGTTTGTGCAGATCGAACCTAAGTTTGTTTTTGTTTCGGATGGTTATACCTACAATGGAAAACCATTTGATAAGTTGTCTTCCTGGCAGCAATTGCAAATCTCCCTACCATCGGTGAAGCAATGGATTCTGTTTCCATTTGTACAGAACGAAAGTCGTTGGCCCGGCGCCGTTATATGGCATGAAACATTGAGTGAGAAAGCTGAGCTTGTATTTGAGAAGATGCCATTTGATGCTCCGCTTTGGATTCTTTTTTCTTCGGGTACCACAGGTAAACCAAAAGCCATTACACATAGTGTTGGTGGCTGTCTGCTTGAACACCTAAAAGCATTGGCACTGCATCAGGATGTTAAGGCAGGGGAAAGGTATTTCTGGTATTCAACTACGGGCTGGATGATGTGGAATTTTTCAGTGGCATCTATGCTTTGCGGCAGTACGCTGGTTTTATATGAAGGAGCAGCTGCCTATCCTGATATAAAGTCATTGTGGAACTATGCAAAAGAAGCAGGGATACATCATTTTGGCGGAGGCGCTGCATATTACATTGCCTGTATGAAAGCAGGCGTTGAGTTTAGTGACAATGAGTTTCCGCTGCTGCGAACAATAGGTTCAACAGGTTCACCTTTACCACCTGAAGCATTTAGCTGGATTTACCAAAAAGTGAAAAAAGATGTCTGGCTGATTTCTTTGAGTGGCGGAACGGATATATGTAGCTGTTTTGTTGGCGGAAGTCCTTTGCTACCAGTTTATGAGGGTGAGATTCAATGCCGGTTATTAGGGTGTGCGTTAGAAGCATGGGATGAAGATGGTAAACCGGTACGCGATACTCTGGGCGAAATGGTAATTACTGCGCCTATGCCCAGTATGCCGATTTATTTCTGGAATGACGAAAACAATAGTACATATCAAAGCAGTTATTTCGAGCAGTATCCAGGTGTTTGGCGGCACGGGGATTGGATTGAAATTACGCAACGAAACTCGATCATTATTTATGGAAGATCTGATGCTACATTAAATCGTGATGGAGTAAGAATTGGTACCAGTGAAGTGTATAGAGCTGTTGAGGGCTTACCTGAAATTGCGGACAGTTTAGTAGTCAGTATTGAACGCAAAGGGGGTATTTATTTTATGCCGCTGTTTGTGGTACTGCAACCAGGTTACGACCTGGATGAAAGATTGATTAAAAAAATCAATTTGGAATTGCGGTCTCAATATTCTCCGCGTCATGTACCGGATGCTGTTTTTCAGATTAATGAAGTGCCCTATACCATCAGCGGAAAGAAAATGGAAGCGCCGGTTAAAAAGATATTAATGGGAACGGCTCCTGACATTGCTGCAAATCCAGGCACGATGAAGAATCCCGGTGCTATGCAGCAGTTTTTGAATTTTCGTTAGGTGTCAGACACCTCGAAGCGTCTTGTTTGATCAAACCCTGCAAAGGTGTCTGACAAAGAATGATTTTCCAAGCCCGGATGATAGTGTTTAGTTTGATTAATATTTGGACAAACAGGAGATCGCGCAGTCGATCACGATTGCTTAATTGTCCAAACATCATTCACGAAAGTTAATTCCAACATGTGAAATGTTCGGTCCATTTAATACTCAGGCATGTTTTAACGCAACGACCCTTGCAGGAAAATTTAATAAATTGGCAAAGAAAACGATTTGGGCTTAGCTTATAAACTTTGTGAATTTCAGGAAGTTAGGATATGGCCGATTACAACTCTCTAGTCTTTTTCTTTGCTATAAATTTTACCAGCCGGACTTTCAAAGAACTTATAACTATTTATCCCGATACAAGTTATATTATGATTATTTTCACTTTATATGTATTACCGGAAATATAAGCCCTGCGAAGAACTAAGTTCTTTTGTCGAGTGCTATTATATCTGGGATAGTGAAGGTCATATTGACACTTCAAGGATAGTGGAATCCCCGCCGAACGGTTTTTGTTCAATTGTTTTTAATTACGGCGATGCCTATACTCTTCAGAATAAAAAGTACGATCAACTTCAGGTACCTAAACAGTTCATCTCAGGACAAAATATTTATAGCTTCAAACTTACATTTGAAGGTCGGATCGGCATCGCCGGAATAGTATTAAAGCCTGCAGCATTATCAACCATTTTCAATTTGCCCATGTATGAGTTTGTTGAAGATCGTGTTGATCTCTATAAGATTTTCGATATGGGTCTGGTAGATAAATATGTCGCGTTAATTCTATTATCTGCTGCTGAAAAAGATAAAGTATTACTGCTTGAAGAATTTATCCTGCAGCAATTACATATTCGTAAACCACAGCCGGACTATATTGATGAAGCAGCTAATTTTATTGTGGATCATAATGGTATGCTGGAAGTAGGCGACCTGTTGAAAAACAGCTGTATGAGCCGGCGAACTTTTGAAAGGAAGTTTTTTCATAAGGTTGGCCTGAGTCCAAAATACTATGCACGTATCCGCCGCATCAGTTACCTGTGTAGCCTTATAGCTGGCAGGAAAAAAGTCGACTGGTCAAAGCTTTTTAACGATTGTAACTATTACGATCAGGCTCACTTCATTAAAGACTTTGAAGAATTTACAGGCCGAACGCCCCAGCAATACCTTAGGGAGAATACTGAGTTAGCCAACTATGTAGAAAAGAGCACCGGTAAAGATTGACGCATTTTTACAAATGGTTGACGCAAAACTACAATAGTTTTAATGCAGTAATCGATTACTTTGCTCAATCACACTTACACGCGGATTCATTCTTTTGACTGACATATTCACCTTTAAAATTTTCCTTTATGAACCTAGAAACACAAGTGCAACATGAATTATCCATTAAAAATGCCTGTGTAGAATTCATGTTTTCTTACCAGCAGAAAAACCTTGATAAAATGCTATCGCTTTGCAATCCGGATGGCATCGTTGAATTTGTGCCCCTTGGCAAAGATGGTGTCGGGAAAATTGGTGAACTGGGTAAAGCAATATGGGGTGGATTAATGGATTGTTTTCCCGATATCGACAATACACTTGATTCGGCCGTTGCTGAAAATGAAAACACTGTTCGTTGCCAGGTAGTCATCCGCGGAACACAGGAAAAAGATTTTGCGGATATTAAAAGCGAGGGTAAACATTTTGATAGTGATCATATTTTCATTTTTCGGGTAAATGAAAATAACCAGATCCAACACATCCATATTACCTGGGATCATAATGATTTCAAAAAGCAGTTGAGTTCCTGATGGTTAATTTGACTTTCAGAAATTGTTTTTATTTTTAATATAAATATTCAATTCACTCACCGCTGATAGAAATAAGTAATTATGTTGATTGATCCAGCATACTCCGTACTAAAAATGAATTCACTTCACCCTTGAATTATTTGCTCAGTTAGTCACATAAAATAAAAAGTATAATCAGCTGACTTCATTACCAACGCTGATCTTCTTTCTTTCGATACCCCTTGTATTTTGATTTACGGTATTTCGGCTATGCGTAGCTGATGCCGGAAAGAAAATGTCTT
Organism: Chitinophagales bacterium; assembly: GCA_031425315.1. Classification (GTDB taxonomy): domain Bacteria; phylum Bacteroidota; class Bacteroidia; order Chitinophagales; family Chitinophagaceae; genus Pollutibacter. The sequence continues at coordinate 6,468 of JANPJC010000271.1, read as the reverse complement.
TGCCTTTCTGAGTTCCACCTTCCTGCTCTGATTAACGCGTGATATCCAAACGGCTGGACGTGAAATTTCACTGCCCTGGATAACTATTGTGCAAAATTTTAAATACTGTAAAATGAAAATAACTATCAGACCGGTGTTGCTGTGTTTTATTTGTTATCTGGGCTACTTGCCGGCAAGTAGCCAGGCGAATATTTATTTATCAAATCTCAACAGTACAACTTCTGTAAATCGTTCCCTCACACCCTCTAATACTGAGTTTGTCTCGCTGGGCACTGCTTCCAGGCAATGGAAATATGCCTACATCAGCGGATCAATATACTTTGATGCTTACCCAACTATTAAATCGATCAATACCCTTACTTATATCGGCACTGATGCAGGCAAATCTGCGGTAGATATCCATCATAATACTGGTTTAGGAGATTATTCTTTAATGAATAACAATGTTGGCTGGCTTAACACAGGAATCGGGTTTTCTACTTTAATGCAGACAAACATAGGTGAAAAAAACACTGCGGCCGGATACATGTCACTTCTTTATAACCTATCGGGCAGCAACAACAGTGCTTTAGGATTCCACAGTATGCACAGGAACAAGGCGGGCTCGGGTAATACTGCCGTCGGGTACAGGACGCTTTATAATCTCGGCATTACTCAACCGGCTTCACCAGGATTGCCGATCGGAAAGTTCAATACAGCAATAGGGTCGGAAGCGATGTTCACCAATAGAACCGGATATGCCAATACAGTGGTCGGTACAATGGCACTTTACTATGGAACTGGCGGAGCTAACAACACCGCAGTCGGACATCAGTCAATGTATAGAAACAGCGTCGGTATCGAAAATACTGCAATAGGATTCCGGGCTTTGTATTCACAAACAACTACCGCAAACAATGTTGCTGTAGGTGATTCCGCTTTGTATGGCAACCGTATCGCTCCAAACAATACGGCAATAGGTTCAGGCGCACTTGCTGCGGCCACTCAACAGGCGAATACCGCTATCGGATATAATGCATTAAAGAATCAGGCTACTGGTATCAGTAATCTCAGTGTGGGTCACTTGTCTGGAAGGGGTTTTAACACAGGTTCCTCCAATACTTTTATAGGAACGGAATCCGGTGCTTCGGTAGCTACTATTTTCGAATCGACCGCAATTGGTTACAAAGCACTGGCATCTGCATCCAATCAGGTCAGGATTGGTAATAACGATATTACAGATATAGGGGGCACGAAACCCTTTGGTTTAATCCTTGACGCACGGTTCATGTTAATTGAAGAAGGTGAAGTGGCGGGAATACATTTTATTGAAAAACTAAAGCCGGTAAGCTATATCACTGTACTTAAAAAATCCACGCTGGCAATAGGAAATGAGTCAGGCAGCGAAATAAATTCCACTGCCAGAAAAATTCCATCAACAGCAAATACCGATACGCTGATTTCATCGGGGTTTGTACCTGCAGAATTGAGTAAGCTGATAAAAGAATCAGCTCCTATGCTACGATTGGTAGATGATCCAGGAATTGGGTCTGATGAATATGGGATCCGCTACGCGGAATTTGTTATACCGCTTGTTAAGTCAGTCCAGGAAATGTCTGGACAACTTGACTCCAAAAAAGAAGTGTTGAATGAGGTACAGAAGGAAATCTACGAAACAAGACAAATGCTGAATGAACTGGCGCGTCAGAAAACAGAGAACTCCCCGATTATACTATACAACTCCCCGAACCCACTAACAGAAAGTACCATTATCGCCTATCGTTTACCGGTAGCCTACAGTAAAGCATTGGTGGTGGTATATGATAAACTCGGCAGAAAACTGAAGGAAGTTAATATCAGCGGAACCACGAACGGAAATATTCGGATGGATATGTCGAAATACGCTTCAGGTATCTATCACTACACGCTGGTTATAGACGGGAAAGTAATGAAATCAGCAAAAATGCTGAAAGCCCAGTAGCCAGAGTCCGCAACACCATTCACTAACATCATCACAGCATCAATATGAGACTTTTTACATCAATCTTAATTGCCGGACTTAGCTTCACTTTTCCGAATGCATTGATAGGGCAGGCAAATACATCGCTGAGTAACCTTTCTGCTCCTGTAGAAGTAACTACAAATTTCAATCCTGAAGTTAATGCTGCATTAAACCTGGGAAGCCCAACCAAACGCTGGAAGAATATCCATTTATACAGGGGGATTTACATTGGCGGCAAAAATGTATTCTCACACCGGATTGGCGATAATTTATTTGCCGGTGCCGAAGCCGGAAATAATGCGGCCATTGTAAACAGCGCGCATGGATTTGGCTTTGCTGCATTAAAATCGATTTCAACGGGCTATGGCAATACTGCTGCGGGAGCATTTGCTTTAACCAATAATACCATCGGCCAGCGCAATACCGCTATAGGATGCAAAGCCCTGATGGACAATATTTCGGGGTCGTACAATTCAGCTTTAGGCTCATATGCATTGCAGAAAAATATTGAAGGAAGTAATAATTCTTCCATTGGCACCTATTCAATGTATTTTAATACTTCCGGCAATAACAATGTGGGCATAGGAATGAGAACGCTTTTTTCAAATACTTCCGGGAACAGCAATGTGGGCGCAGGCTACAATGCGCTTTCTGGTAACACAACCGGCGATGCTAATGTCGCGCTGGGTTTTCAGTCGGAACTGAAAAACCAGACAGGGGCATATAATGTTGCTGCCGGAGGATATTCATTATTCAGTAATATCACAGGCACAAACAACACGGCTCTTGGCTACAATAGTTTGCTTTTTAACATTGGGTCAGGAAATACTGCGGTAGGTTCCGACGTTCTGAAGGGAAATCAACAATCTTTTAATACCGGAGTAGGAAGAAACAGCCTTTCCAAATCCTTATCGGCTGTCGGAAATACGGCTATTGGCGCGCTTGCAGGTGCAGCCTGGAGTAACATCGGATCCAACAATACCTTTATCGGTGTGGAGGCTGATGCCGCTTTAACTGGTGCCTGGACTGAATCTATCGCTATTGGGTATAAGGCAAAAATCACTCAGAGCCACCAGGTAAGAGTAGGAAACAGCACAACTACAAGAATTGGTGGATTTCAGGCATGGTCCACCTTTATCAATGCTCAGGGAATAGAAGATGTTCGCGAAGATATTCCCGGACTGAAAATGATCGCTGCATTGAAACCGGTTACTTACAACTGGTCGGCTGAAACCGGATTGAAAAAAGAAGAGCAACAAAGATCCACCGGATTTCTTGCGCAGGATGTAATGAAAATTGCAAAATCGCAGCCGGGTCGTTTTATGCCCGTGGTGATACCTCATAATGAAATCGAAAACTATTCTCTTCAATATGAGTCTCTGGTATTACCCCTTATTAAATCGATGCAGGAACTTATTCAAAAAGAAAAAGAATCTGATACGGAAATTCTGGCCTTGCAAAAAGAAATTACAGAATTCAAAGCCGCGATTGAGTTAAATATACAAGTAGCCAAAAGAGGAAATGCAGTTAATAAGTAACTATTTCTGAACTCATCTTCAACCAAAAAATGTCATGAAAAATTTTATAAAATATACTGTTGCCGGATTTTTCAGTTTGCAGATTCAGTTGGCATTCAGCCAGGCCAACACTCAGTTGAGTAATATTTCCAACACAAGAATCAACAGCAACGTTTTACCCGCAAATACAGGTACGTTATCATTAGGCAGCAACGCAAAAACCTGGAATACACTTCAACTTTCTGAAGCACTGTATCTTAACCATGCGCCCGTAATACAGGCTCCTGGTATTGGAAATATTCTGATTGGCAATATCATCAACTCAACAATGACCGGAGCTTATAATACTATCGCAGGATCTATGACCGGAAATGCATTTACTACGGCACGTAACAACACTTCAATCGGGAGCATGGGATCATTTAATACAACTACTGGACACTCCATCACAGCTATTGGAGGGCAATCAATGTTTGCAAATAAGACAGGCTACTCAAACACTTCATTTGGATCAGAATCTCTTTGGAGTTCAACAACGCCTTATAACGTCGTGGCAGTTGGATCAACAGCTGCTCGAGGAGCGGTAAATACTGAGTATGCAAACTATCAGAATACTGTCATTGGAACTGAAGCTATGTTTACTTCACAAGGGGGCTACAATAACCTTGCAATCGGTGCTTCATCACTCTATTCAAATACTGCCGGCACGCACAACACTGTAATTGGATATTATGCCATGAATAAAAATACCATCGGCGAATATAATGTCGCCATCGGCCATTTAAACTCCAACACAAATGAAAGCGGCAACTTTAATGTGTCTGTGGGTGCATATGCATCCTTCATCAACAAAACCGGAAGCAGTAATGTAGCCGTTGGCTGGGAAGCGATGTATTACAATACCGGATCTTCTAACACTGCAGTTGGATATCGTGCGTTCCGTAATATAACCACCGGCAACTCTAACACAGCGATTGGTATGGAAGCCGGTAAGACACACAAGACCGGCTTTTATATGGCATTCATCGGACCTTATGCAGATGCAAGTGAAGCGGGATTTTCAGAATCTACGGCCATTGGTTATGGCAGCAGAGTAACTGCCAGCAAACAGATCCGGTTCGGATATCAATTCACCACCGCTATTGGTGGATCGCGCCCATGGAATAATGTGAGTGATGCAAGATTGAAAACAGACGTAGAAGAAGACGTTCCTGGTCTTGCATTCATCAATAAATTAAAACCAGTGGTTTATACCGTGGATCATGCGGCCATAGAAAAAATCCTCAGCATTGAGCAGCTTGTTGAAGTTGATAAAAATGGAAAGATTGCAGAAATCCGCCAGGTACCGGCTTCAGTGAAGAATGCAGGGTTTGTTGCACAGGACGTAGAAAAAGCTGCTAAATCAGTGGGATACGATTTTGACGGTGTTGAGCGCCCGCAACATGAGAACGACTTATATGCACTGCGATATTCTTTATTTGTAGTGCCGTTGGTGAAAGCAGTACAGGAGCTTAACGAAAAGCAGGAATTGAAAAAGCAAACAGTGGAATCACTAAAAAAACAATTTGCACAATTGAAAGCGACTTATCTTGAATTGAAGCACGAACCTGCCGGCCTACAATAGAACTGAATGGGGTCTTAAATATTTTCCATAAATTGGCAGTAGCTATACGAATAACTACCCTCAAAAAAAATTGAAAAATTTTCAACATACTTAAAGAGAAGTAATTATTTAGCAAAGCCACTGTGTATTTTGTATAACGGCTTTGCTATTTCTTCCGGAGGCTGTTTTATTTTGATGACCGCTGTGATATCAAATGCAAACTCCTGTCAGCAAAAATGGTGGTTTCTACCCCGCCATTTCCGCCATAAGTTTAGCTTGGATGGCAGGAAAAGATAATTCCACCATCCAAAAACTCCTTCCAAGTTCAAAACATCATAATAAATGCAGAATAAAAAGATTGTAGCAGTGAAAAAACACTTAATATTTCTCTTCGATACCTAATCCAAAAAGTGCGTAGTCGAATTTAACGGGATCATGGGGATCAAATCGCTTAAGGTTCAACGTGAGTTCTTCAGCAGCTGCCCAGTCAACATTATTTCTGGTGAGTAACCCAAAACGTTTTGCAACCCTAACTACATGCACATCCAGCGGACATACCAGTTGTGAAGGCGAGATAGTTCTCCATATTCCGAAATCGACTCCATGTTGATCCCGCCTTACCATCCATCGCAGAAACATATTCATTCGTTTGCAGGCAGACTTTTTTTCAGGAGTTGAAATATGTTTTGCAGTACGGAGCGGTGCGTCTGCCAAAGAGAAAAAGTATTTGAAAAAATTTATTAATCCAACCCTAACGTTTTCTGTGCTGCTGTCAAGACCAATTGTAAAAGCAGCTTCAAGCGAAATTTCTTCGCCTATTTTTGAACTTAATAAACCCGGTTTGTTCTGATTGCCGAACAACTCACCTTTATAGTGAGCATTGAGAAATTGAATGAAATAAAGCAGGTCAGTTGGATTGAAAGTACGGTGTTTAAAGTGTAGAAACCTTTTAAGATCGCTGTCCTGATGGTTTATGATAAAATCAAAAGGTGCGTCATCCATTAACTGCAGCAGCTCTTTCGATTTGGCGATAATTGTTGTTCGGTTGCCCCAGGAAAATACGGCAGCAAAAAAACCGGCAATCTCGATATCCTGTTTTTTGGAAAACATATGTGGGATTGAAACAGGATCTTTTACAATAAACCAAGGTTGATTATATTCAGTCACTTTCCGTTCAAAGAACTCATCGAGTGATTGCTGCTGTGGGGGTGTTGATGAAGGGGACATTAATCAAAAAGTATTCAGGGAACTGGATCGTATCCGTGTCCGCCCCAGGGATGACAACGCGCAATTCGTCTTGCAGCGAGCCAGCTGCCTTTGATTAAACCATATTTCTTCAGTGCTTCTAATCCATAGTGAGAACAACT
>JANPJC010000270.1:0-5121 GCA_031425315.1 Chitinophagales bacterium | reverse complement strand
TCAATTAAAAGATGAAAAAGGTGGCGGTGTAAGCTGGAGTGAATTATAATCTCCTGCCATCAACCCATTAAACTAAACAATTTTCATTAAGGGAATATCACCACTCACCGGTTCAATTGGATGTTCATTAGGATACATCTCCCCTATGGATTGAATAATCAATCTTTCAGTTTGTAGAGCCCAGCTTTGGAACTCATTGTTATTGTCGTGATAAAAGGGCAAATAATTAATAAGCCGGCTGATATTAAATTCAGCAGTATGTATACCAGCTCCAGATTTTTGCGCATCTACAGCATTGCAGTATTGCTCATAATGTCCTTCTACAGGTACCATCATTACCGGCTTCGACAAATACATTGCTTCGCAAACAGATTCAAATCCTGCAGTGGTAACCACACCGCTGCAGGAAGCTAATAGTTTAATGAATAGTGAATCATGCAGAGAGTGAAATGATAAATTATCATCGTATTTCCATAAACCTTTTTTCTCTTTTTTAACCATTTCGCTATCAGTAAAGCAGTGAAGTATTTTATCAGGATTTTCTTTATGCCACTGGATGATATTTTCCATGTAGCCGCTATTCACGAGATAAACAAGGATAAAATCTTCCCTTACTATCGTTGAATGCAAAATGGCCGACCTGATTAATGGTGGAATAACTACTAATTTATAATTGCCTGTTTTTTCTAACGGATACATTGAGAGCGCTAATACTTTATGAGAACCCCTGGCGATAAATCGGGTATAGTTTTTTAAAATGGCAGATTTTAAAATATTTCTCTCCGGAAATTTGAAGTCCGGATGCAGATAGATAAATTGGTGGCCAACCGATAAAATTTTTGCAGAAGGATTGAATACAAGGGTATAAATTGAAGACAATGGTTCGAAAAAATTTACAATGATGTCCGGTTGATGAAATTTTACGAGTTTGTGAATAATATTCAGACTTCGGAAATATGCTCCTGTTTTTACAAGGTTTCCAACAATAGTATTTCGCCAATGTACTCCTTTCTGATGCTGATCTTTCACAAATGCCGGACTGTCTATTTTAACAACTGGCACAGTAAATGAGGATTGAAAAAAATAAGGAATTTCCCTTTCCTGATGCAAGCCGACCACGATGCAACAGATTTCCATATTTTGATTTCTCAAAATATTGTAAAGGGAAATGGCTTGTGTGAGGTGACCTCTTCCTTCACCCTGCACGATAAACATGAATGATTTTGGTTTCATTGGTTGTTTTATAAGATTGGATAAATATTAATTCTCTTCAGCTGTATCAAATTCTTCAACGAGATCCATGAAGTCTATATCACTGTCGGCTGACATTTCGTTTTCACCAGCTTTTCTTTCCTTATGTTCAGCCAACCACTCATTGTAATAAACAATTTTCCATTCTCCCGATTCTGTTTCAATAACTGCACTTAATGTTTCCACCCAGTCGCCACTATTGAGATAGTGAATTCCACCGATAGTCTTGTTCGCCGGTTGATGAATATGTCCGCAGATGACTCCATCACAATTCTCTGTTTTTGCAACTGCACATAATTCAGTTTCAAAGTCGGAAATAAATGAAACTGCTGTTTTGACTTTCTGTTTGACCTTGGCTGAAAGGGAATAATAGGGAAGTCCGCGTTTCCGGCGATAGTTATTGTAGTGCCTGTTCATCCACAATAGAAAAGTGTAACCTGTATCACCAAGCTTTGCAATCCATTTAAGCCGTGTTGTTACTGTATCAAAAATATCGCCGTGTACAACGAAGTATTTTTTTCCAAAACTGTCATATGTATAGTCGCGTTGTATAGAGAAGTTTCCAATCTCAAGAGGGAGCACTTCATCCAAAAAATCATCGTGATTACCTCTGAGATAAATTATTTTTGTAGAGGAGTTGGAAAGGCGGTTGAGCAGAATCTTAAAAAAGCTGGTATGTTTCTTTTTCCATTTACCAGATTTACCTAATTGCCAGCCGTCAATAATATCACCATTAAGTATTAAAGTTTCACATTGGTGATGCCGGAGGAAATGCACCACTTCGCGTACATGTGAATTTCGAATGCCTAAATGGAGGTCGGATAGGATAATGGTTTTATAGTTTGTTTTCAAGCCAAAGGGTTTTATAAATTTCCGTCCTTCATGTATATAATTTGTTACCGGAATATTATGAAAGCGTAAAAGAAATGAATGCAGAATGTTAAGACGGAGAGTAGTGCTTGCTAAATTTCAAGGTATCTGAATGCGAATTTTAATCGGTTTAGGTAAATTGTGACATGGAAGAATATTTTAGCCATCTATCAAAAGATAAAAAATTAAAAAAACTGCTGGACGTTCATGGTCCGTTTGAATTGAAAAAGGAGAAAGACCTTTGCATTTATTTATGCGGATCCATTATGAGCCAGCAACTTTCCACCAAAGTGGCGAAGGTGATATACAATCGATTTTTAGAATTGTATGGAGGCCGGAAACCTAAACCTGAAGAAATAATTTCTACTGCTCCTGAAAAACTCAGGACAATCGGATTAAGTAATGCCAAAGTAAATTATGTGCAGAATGTAGCAGATTTCGCGATTCAAAAAGGGATGACGCATACAATCATTTCCAAAATGAGCGACGAAGAAGTTATAACCTACCTGACTGAAATTAAAGGTGTGGGTCGATGGACGGTTGAGATGTTGCTGATGTTTGCATTGCAACGGGAGAATGTTTTTCCGGTAGATGATCTGGGTATCCAACAGGCTATGACAGGTTTGTATAAACTGAATACAGAGAATAAAAAAATGCTCAGAGAAGAAATGTTCAGGATTGCAAAAAAATGGACTCCTTACCGAACATATGCCAGCCTGCATTTATGGCGTTGGAAAGATGCGGTAAAAGAACCTCAAGTGAAATAGCTGGTACAAAACGAAAAGCCTGAAGACATGTTCTTCAGGCTTTTCCTATATAAATATGATCAGCATCTATTTAACTAATTTCAACTCACTGATGAGATGTGGAGCACCACCCAGTTTATCGATACACCAAAGCACATAACGGACATCCACACAAATGGTACGATTTAAATCTTTATCAAACGCGATCTTGTGACTCAACGCTTCATAGTTTCCGTCAAATGCGAGGCCGACTAATTCGCCATTCGCATTAATCACCGGTGATCCTGAGTTCCCTCCAGTAATGTCGTTTGTGGTAATGAAAGTTACCACAAGATCGTTTCTCTGTTTGTCAATGTATTGGCCGTAATCTTTCTTTTTAGCCATTTCCATCAGTTTGGCCGGCAGGTCGTACTCATAGTCGCCTGGTTTATATTTTTCAAGTACGCCAGTCATTGTACAAACATAATCATACTTCACTGCATCCCTTGGCGTATAGCTTTTCACGTTACCGTAGCTAACTCTCATAGTGAAAGTGGCATCGGGATACATCACTTTTTTGGGATTCACTTCTCTGACCCCTTTCAGATAGATTCTTCCTAAATCGTTATTTGCTGCAGTAAACTGCTGAAAGTATGTGGCATATTTACTGTTGTAATTTTTAGCAAATGCGCTGGCAATTTGAAAAGCAGGATCATTTTGCAACGTCGTGGCTTCCGGGCGCGCCTGAAACGCTTTCCATTTATTTTCATCCGTTATTATAGAGGTGCCGAAAACACTTGCTGCATATTTGTCCCATGTACTTTTTTCTTTAAGATCGCCGTAAGTGTTTCTTATCGATTCAAAAAATCCGATAGGATGCTGTTGTTTATTTACATTCTCGTAAAACATTCTCAATACATCAGACAATATATTTTTGTCAGAGGCAATGTTTTCTTCCTTAAGAAATTCTGCTCGTCGCTCTGCTGCACCTTGCAATGCCCTTTTACTATCAGCATTATCAACACCTTTCTTAACCATATCATTTTCCAAAACCAGCAAGCTTAAGCTATACGCAATTAACGGTGATCCCGCAATACCTTCATTAAGATACATCCTGTGTTTGGCATAAGGCTTCCATTGTTCATATATTTTTTTCCAGTCTGTGAAAAGGTTTTCATATTCCGGTTTTCCTTTCGCCCATTTCAGAAATGCTTCTTCTTCTGCCTGCTTCCTTTCATAAATTTTATACTTCAACAGTTGCTTTGATTCGCCCTCAAAAAATTTCCAGTAATTGGCAATATTCGCGTATGAAGAAGATAGCTGAAGTTTTACCGCCGGATCTTTTTTCATTTCAGCAAACATGTGTTTTAACCTCATGTCTCTTAAGTCTACAAGCGTTGGATTGTCCACTTCGGTTTTAAGCTGTACCCCATAAGAAGTCTCATAACGATTTGTTCCGCCGGGATATCCATATGTCATGGCATAATCGCCATCTTTCAAACCTTTGATAGAAACAGGCAGAAAGTATTTAGGTTTCAGCGGTACGTTTTCAGGAGCATAGTCGGCTGGTTTGCCATCCTTGCTCATATAAACCCTGAATACAGAAAAGTCACCGGTATGCCTGGGCCATTCCCAATTGTCTGTATCCCCGCCGAATTTGCCAATGCTCTCAGGTGGTGTGCCTACAAGCCTGATGTCTTTATAGCGCTGATAAACAAAAACAAGAAACTGATTTCCTTTGAAAAGTGCATTTACGCGCGCTTCTATATTTGCTGAAACATCACTATACTCTGCATTGATTGCAGCCATCATTTCCTGAACCTTTTTTGCACGCTCCGCACCGGTTAATCCTGCCGCTGCACTATCTATTCGTTTTGTAACATCTTCAATTGTAAGCAGGAACTGAACACTTAGTCCTTTCGCAGGAATTTCGTCAGCTTTTGTTTTTGCATAGAATCCATCCTGAAGGTAATTATTCTGTACTGAGCTGGCGTCGGCTATTGCATCATACCCGCAGTGATGGTTAGTAAAAATTAAACCCTGCGCACTTACAATTTCTCCTGTACAGCCGCCCCCGAAAATTATGATAGCGTCTTTTAAAGATGCTTTATTAATACTGTACAATTGGTCCTTGGTAAGCTTCAATCCGCGTTTAACCATATCCTCATAAACCTGCTGACCAAGTAATAAGGGAAGCCACATTCCCTCATCTGCTTTGCTGATAAAGAAGGTGAAAATACTTAACAGGCTGATCCATATTTTTTTCATAAATGCA
>JANPJC010000269.1:0-7715 GCA_031425315.1 Chitinophagales bacterium | reverse complement strand
TTTTTTCCAAAAGATGCTTGGCGACAGGTTGGTTCCTGCCGCTGTACAAGGCAATTCAGCCATCAAAGCATATGCATCTACATATACATCCGGACAGGCGAACCTCACGTTACTTAATGCTTCAGCAACGGATATCACAGTGGAGATCAAAACGAAAAATTTTAATCCCGGCAACAGGATATATTACTATGAGGTAGAAGGCAGCAATGATAATGGCGAGTTTTCGAGAAAGGTTGCTGTGAATGGCAGTGGACCAAAAATTGCTGCCGGCGGATCATCAGATTACAAAACGATCAAAGCTAAATCAGCAAATACTTTAAGTGGAATAAAAATTACTGTTCCCGGCTATGGAGCCGTTTGTATGGTGATTGATAAAAATAGTACAGGCCCTGAAGGTGATTCTTTACTTTTTTATACCGGGGGTATTTAAAAGAAACTTGAGAAAAACCCCAACTGAAGCCTGTTTGTGCACATAAAAGTCTTGTTCCCATTTGGGTGCAAGATTTTTTTTAGTCTTCAGGCATAGGTCATTGTTTAATGTATTTTCATCCTTACATTTTATTTAAACACTTCCTGCTTCTTCATCCATATTTCCTTATACCGCTTCTTCATTTTTTTATCCAAAAAACTTCGGTCAATCAAATCCATCACTTCCTTATTTTTACTGCTGAAAAGTTTAAAACTATTGTTATAAACCTTTTCCTTTATCTGTAAATTTTCAGCCATTGCTTTAAAATCGGTTAATTTTATTTCCGCCTTTTTCCCATTCAATGTAAGAGCCAGCTCTTCTTCATCTTTCGGGTTAAGCAGGTTTACATTCAGTAAGTCATACGCCGGGCTTAATACAATACCAACCGACTGGTGCATCAATGAAAAATTCTTTAAGTGCATATCATTATTGCCGCAGAGATAACTGAACAATACCAGTTCAAAATAACTTAGCAGATCAAGCCCTTTATAGCAGTATTTAGCTACCAGTTTACCAGCCTTTTCATAAGAGCTTTTGTATTTGTTCTCTGTCAAAAATTCTGATAACTGGCAGAGGTCTTCAACATGGATTTTCTTTCCTTCCACCCGGTCGAAACGCCTGGCGATATATACCATGCTGCCATTGCTGGCCTGCAGCAGCGTATGATCACAAACTGGTATTTTAAATAGTTCTGCCAGTTGCATAGTAAGGTCTTCGGTTTCCGGCATCATGGGATAAGCGTGGTGCTGCGGCTTTAAAATAAATTCGCCCCAAAGCCCAACAATCGTCAAGCGGCTGTATCCTTTTTCTTTTTGTAACGTAAGCGACAATTTGGGCTGTATCCCTGTAACCGCTATCCTCAGGTTAACGGTTTGTTTGGCCAGAGATTCAATCAATGCATCATCCAGTTGAAGCCTTGGTACTTCCGGCGTACCAAAAAACTTTTTGGCACAGACCGGATGGTATTGAACATCCCCGGCATCTTTATAACAAAACCAGCAATTATTCATGTGTGCATTTATTCAGGTTCTACGGTTACGGCTCCAATAGTGTCCCGGCAGGTGGTTAACAATAATTCAAACCGATCGTTGGCTTTTACTTTCCAATAAACCACTGCAATATCCAGCAGCCAGCCCTCGGGTATCAGCCCATCAAAAAACGGAAACAATACTTTGCTGCTATAAGGTTCTTGCTGCTTTGGCAGAGTCAGGCTTATGGGCTTGCTATCCGGCTTTTGCAAATACTCTCCATCATACTGCAATAGGTAACCCTCATCTGTTTCCGAAAGCCTGGCTGCCAATACACCTTCGTACAATACTTTTGCGGTTTTAGCCATGCTTCTGTGCTTTAGAGATTACGGCAAGCTCAGCACCAAACAGCGCCAGTATCTGGTTTACTTTATCCATACGCATAGTTGTTTTCCCCTGTTCGATTTCTCTTACGAGTCGAAGGCCTACACCTGCCTTGGCAGCCAGTTCTTCCTGCGTAAGACTGCTTTGCTTTCGTTGCTGCTTTAAAAATACGGAAGGCTTCATTTTATACCTTTTGGGGTATAAAGATAGGAAAATCGCTTTAATTATACCGAATAAGGTATAACTAACCATTTATTATCTGCACTATACCCAATTAGGTATAATACTGAAATTCTTTCAACTGCTTATTGATATCTATAAGATGTGGAGCATGATATTCATATCTTGATCTATATAAGATTTTTTATAGAGTTCTATCAAGCCCTTTGTGTGTAAGAAATTAGATCATTAAATCCAACGCCTCATCCTCATTAAATTTCAAATTTTATCTTTGGTACATGAGCGGTAGGATTTCTTATTAAACCAAACAATCCCTTTATTAAATTCATCAGCCGTAAATGCTCACTCGGGTCGGTATCATTTTGAATAGATTAATTCTAATAAGTGGATTTTTAGTTGAAAAAGCAGCATCAGTTAATTCAGCACCATCCGCATATAAACCCCTCATTTTTCTTACTCTATCTGCTATGCTTTCATAGCGTTTTTGATATTTACCAGTTACCTGTATTGGCTGTTCACTTCCCCCTTCCAACTTCGCACTTCGAACTTCAAAGGACTCCTTTCGTTGATGGCAGTGCATTACTCATCGGATCTCTTTTCACCGCAATCCTTATTGCTTTGGCAAACGCCTTAAATATGGCTTCAATTTTATGGTGTTCATTATCTCCTTTACATTCAATATTCAGATTGCACTTAGCGGCATCACTGAAAGATTTAAAGAAATGAAAAAACATTTCTGTTGGCATCTCCCCTATTTTCTCTCTCTTAAATTCAGCATTCCAAACTATCCATGCACGGCCACCAAAATCAATAAGTACTTTAGCCTCCGCATCATCCATCGGTAATGCAAACCCGTACCTTTCCATTCCGCGCTTATCTGTCAGGGCCTGAGCAAAAGCTTCTCCCAATGCAATGCCTGTGTCTTCGATAGTATGATGTTCATCAATATGCAAATCCCCTTCAGCAATAATCTTCAGATCCATGCGGCTATGTCTTGCAATCTGATCGAGCATATGATCAAAAAAGCCCAACCCGGTTTTTATGTCTGTCTTCCCGGTGCCGTCTAGGTTTAATTCAATAATAATATTGGTCTCATTTGTTTTGCGAACATGATTAACTGTTCGCAACCCCAATTTCAGAAATGCGTAAATTTCCGCCCAGTCTGCGGATTCCAAAGCCACTACCTGTTGTAATGATTTTAAATCATCTCCGATTTCTGCTACACCGAGATCAGGATCCTGGTTCATCCAGATCGCTTTTGCACCCAGATTTTTTGCCAGCTGTACATCAGTAATACGATCACCGATTACATATGAATTAGCCAGATCGTATGCCGGGTTATCAATGTATTCAGTTAACATTCCCGTACCTGGCTTTCTTGTAGGTTTATTTTCGTGCGGAAAACTGCGGTCGATAAATATTCTGGAAAAAAACACTCCCTCCCCCTCAAATGACCGGAGAATATGTTCATGCAATGGTGAAAAATGAGCTTCAGGAAAAGAATCCGTACCCAATCCATCCTGGTTAGTGATCATCACCAGCTCATAATCGAATTCTGCAGCTATGCGTGACAGGTAGTAAAATGCTTTTGGATAAAAATGTAATTTTTCCCAGGCGTCGAGTTGATAAGTTGGTGGTGCTTCCTTTACAATAGTTCCATCGCGGTCAATAAACAATACTCTCTTCATTAAAGATTTATTTGGGTTCCGTTATTTTTTGTTGACAGCTTCTCGTATTTTTTTTACATCCGCCGGGGTAACCTGCGATGCTTTATTACCAAAACTGTTACGTATATAAGTGAGTACATCCGCTACCTCTTCATCTTTCAGGAAATCATGGGGGGCCATTACATTATTGTAATATTCTCCATTGATTTCAATTTCTTCATCCAGCCCTTTCAGAATAATTTCAACCAACCTTTTCTTGTCACCTGTTACATAAGTTGTTTTTGCCAACGGAGGATTTAATCGCGGTACACCAGATCCATCGGCTTGGTGGCAAGCCAAACAGTACGTTTCATATACCTTTTTACCCCGCTCTATTGACTCTTTGATTCCTGGTTGTTGCTTCCAGGAAAAGAGCGTAAAACTTATCATCACAATAAATGCAACCGAAAATTTCTTCATGCTTATTTTTTTGATTTCTATTTTTTCCTGTAAAATTATTTAGCATAGGTCACTTTCCAGATTCTGCCTTTCTGATCATCTGAAATATACAAAGATCCATCCGGCCCCTGTGCTAAACCAGTAGGGCGATATTTTGCTTTTCCCGGTTCTTTATTTTCGCCGGCAAAGTTATTTGCAAAAACTTCCCATTCTCCCGAAGGCATTCCATTCTTAAATGGAACAAACACCACATAATATCCCTCCTGTGGTTCAGGTGCGCGATTCCACGATCCATGAAAAGCTATAAAAGCTCCGTTTTTATATTTCGCCGGAAACGCATTACCCGTGTAAAATAACAATGCATTTGGAGCCAAATGACCGGGAAACTGTAAAACACTTTGTTCTTTATTACTGCACTCACCTGCCTTCGATCTGTCGCCTCCATATTCAGGATTCAACAACTTCTGCTTCATTTTAGTATCATAATAGCAGTATGGCCATCCTGCATCGGCACCTTTCTTTAATCTGAACATTTCTTCACCTGGCGATTCTGCACCATCTTTCTGATCAAACATTTCAGGATACCATTGAAACAACATATCTCGACCGTGCTGCATGCCATATAAATCATTGACTTCACTATTCCAATCCAGGCCCACAACGTTTCTCAACCCGGTTGCATATCTTACTCCTTCCGAATATGTTTGATCTATTGCACTCGTTTTGAATTGCCAGATACCACCCGCTGAATCCAATATCGGACAAGGCATTCTTCCAGGCGAGCCTTGCTGCCGGTCCTGCGTTTGACAAACATTACTTGGTGCACCAATATTGACGTAAACATTCCCTGCATTATCCAATGTTATAGTTTTGGATGCGTGCTGTCTTTTATTAATCAAACCTTTAACTATTGTTTCAGGTTTATCCTTATTTACAGGATCATTATTCTGTAGTGTAAATCTGTAAATGGCATCATCGGATGTTGCATACAGATAATTATCCCGCAAAGCAATTCCTGATCCGCCGAAATCACCGAAACTCATTATGTCATCTGCAACTCCATCACCGTTTTTATCTCTCAGTCTTACAATACCTTTGCCATTTTTCAACCTGCTGAGTTTTACATATACATCACCATTTTTATTCACAGCAATATGCCTTGCAATACCCAGGGTATCTGCAACAATTACTGCTTTAAATCCACCTGGTAAACTGATTCCTGCATCAGCATTAATCATCCTCTTTTTGGCATTCCCTGTAGTATCACCAGCATATGTTGTACCGGCCAGAAATACAAATACTGCAATAGTTAAAAAAGATTTTAGTTGCATGGCTTCAGGATTTTAGAATTTATAATAAATGTATTACGCATTGATTTTTTCAGTAAATGATACTAGTGCTGCCAGCAGCAATTCATTTTCTGATGGTGTACCTACCGTAATTCGCAGACAGCCTTCACACAATTCCACCTTACTGCGATCCCTCACCACAATACCTTTTTCCAGCAGGAACTCATATATTTTTCTGGGTTCACTTACTCTCACTAAAAGAAAATTTGCGTCCGACGAAAATACGTGTTCCACCACTTTACATTGCAACAAATCGCCTGCCAGCTTATTTCTTTCTTCAACTATCAGTACAATCATATCATTCACCTGGCCTACCTCTTCCAAAGCTGTTAATGCAAGTTCCTGTGCTGCCTGGCTAATATTGTATGGTGGCTTTATCTTATTCATAATTTCAATAATCGACTCACTGGAAAAAGCCATTCCAATTCTTAATGCCGCCAGCCCCCATGCTTTACTTAAAGTCTGCATCACTACGAGGTTAGGATAATCAACCAACTCCTGTACAAAAGATTTTTGCCTCGAGAAATTGATATAGGCTTCATCAATAGCTACAATTCCATGAAAGTTATTTAAAACCATTTCTATGTCTTCCCTATGTAGTGAATTGGCCGTTGGATTATTGGGCGAACAGAGCCAGATGATTTTTGTATTGTCATCAATGGCCTCTTCAATACCGGGTAAATCAAGTTGAAAATCCCGGGTTAATTTAACTTTCCTGATTTCAATATTATTGATGTTCGCACTTACTTCGTACATGCCATAGGTCGGCGGACAAATTATTACATTGTCTTTTCCCGGTTCGCAAAATGCCCTGAATAAAATATCGATTACTTCGTCACTTCCATTACCAAGGAAAATATGTTCCCTGGAAATACCTTTAATCCTGCTGATTTTTTCCTTTACTGCCTGCTGATGCGGATCAGGATATCTGTTGTACCATTTCTTAAGCGGAGATCCGAGCGGATTTTCATTCGCGTCGATAAATACTTTTGCCTCTCCGTGAAATTCATCACGGGCAGATGAGTAGGGCACTAAATTCCTGATATTCTCTCTAACAAGGTCTTCTGCATTAAAACTCATAACAAAATATTTGAAAAACAATCCTTCTACATTTATATTTTCTGGTGTTGCTTTAACCAAATCATTCAACCCATTTGTATAAGATAAACTACTTGCAGCTCAGATAACAGTTTGACTTAAAACGAAATCGATGTTTGCAATTTTGTGAAATCAATTTTCAAGCCTTACCCTCACCGCGGCGGCATGTGCGCGAAGCCCCTCTGCTTCGGCCATTGCGATAACAGATGGTCCGATTCCCTCTAGTCCACTCCGGGATAATTTCTGATACGTAATTTTTTTCACGAAACTGTCAACACTTACACCACTGTACGACCTTGCGTAACCGTTAGTAGGTAAAGTATGATTTGTTCCACTTGCGTAATCGCCGGCACTTTCCGGACTGTAGTGACCAAGAAATATTGAACCTGCAGTAGTGATCTGCAATGCAATATCTTCATCACTGTTACAGCACAGTATAAGATGTTCGGCTGCATATTGATTTACCAAAGCTACTGCCGATTGTATATCATTTACGATGATAGCCCGACTGTTCAATAAAGCGGCCGATGCAAGATCTTTACGCGGCAACAAGTCTAATTGCCTGGTTAGCTGTTGCTGCACATCTGCCACCAATTTTTCACTCGTGCTCACGAGTAACACCTGCGAATCTATTCCATGTTCTGCCTGTGATAGAAGGTCGGCGGCAACAAAAGATGCATTTGCAGTTCCATCGGCCAGCACACACACCTCACTAGGCCCTGCCGGCATATCGATAGCTGTACCTTCCTGTTGAACAATTTGTTTGGCGGCAGTTACATACTGATTGCCGGGTCCAAATATTTTATGTACCCGCGGAATTGATTCAGTGCCATACGCCATTGCACCGATTGCCTGTACACCTCCCGCTTTAAAAATTTTTGTTACGCCAACGAGTTTTGCTGTGAATAAAATTGCAGGATGCAGTTTGCCTGCTGAGGAAGGTGGGGAGCACAAAATGATTTCACTACAACCTGCAATTGCTGCCGGAATGCCGAGCATTAATATTGTTGAAAACAATGGCGCCGTACCTCCCGGGATGTACAAACCGACTTTTTCAATTGGTAACGACTTTCTCCAACACAATACACCTGGCATAGTTTCAATTTTCAGCTCCGGGGTCACCTGTGCTGCATGAAATTTTTTAATATTGGAATATGCCAGT
>JANPJC010000268.1:0-3019 GCA_031425315.1 Chitinophagales bacterium | reverse complement strand
AAAATCTCTCCATCCGGGGTCGAATAAACCAAGTAAGCGCAACATAATAGTATATTTTAGAATATGGCAAAAAGGAAGACAAATGAATTGCTTCAAATTGAGGGCTGGTGAATCTACGCAAAACTTTGAACTGTACCAATGGGAATCAATGCTATCCTGAGGAGGTTTGTTAAGTGACTATCAAAAATGAGGATTACGTCCATTGAATATCCGGATATCTCATTAAAAGGCACCGGTGACTCAGCAATCCGAAATTGAACAAACAGCCAGTTGTTATTAAGAATAATGAATATTATCCAAAATTTTTCGCTCAGTCAGCAATTAAGGCAAATGTCTACTATCTTTGTAGGGTAATGAAATTTTGGTTCAAGTACAGCATTTACGTCCTGTCCACTATTAAGCTGGTTAGTTCAAACTGCTGTTACAATTGAAATTCAATTAATTAGTCAAATTTCCATAACGATTAGTGTTATTAGATAACTACCGTAGTTCAGGCAAAGTATAGTCTGCTTAAAGTATTCCCAGAGCCAATTTGAATTAAACTTAAATAATGTCAGTACATCACTTAAATTATCTTGAAGAGCTGGAGGCGGAAAGTATTTACGTTTTCCGTGAAATAGCGGCTCAGTTTGAGAAACCAGCTTTGTTATTCAGTGGTGGTAAAGACTCCATTACCCTGGTGCACCTCGCCCGAAAAGCCTTTGCGCCAGGAAAAATTCCATTTCCGTTAGTGCATATTGACACCGGCCACAATTTCCCGGAGGCTCTGGAATTTCGCGACAGATTAGCCAAGGAGGTAGATGCAAAGCTGATCGTAAGACATGTAGAAGACACCATCCGTCAGAAGAATCTTACAGAACCCAAAGGTAAATTTGCAAGCCGTAACTGGTTACAAACATATACGCTGTTGGATACCATCGAAGAGTTCAAATTTGACGCATGCATCGGTGGCGCCCGGAGAGATGAGGAAAAAGCCAGGGCAAAAGAAAGGATTTTCTCCGTTAGGGATGAATTTGGCCAGTGGAACCCTAAACTGCAGCGCCCTGAATTATGGAACATATTTAATGGGAGAATTCATAAAGGGGAAAACGTGAGGGTATTCCCCATCAGTAACTGGACTGAGCTGGACGTTTGGAATTATATCAAATCAGAAGAACTTGAACTGCCTTCAATATATTTTGCTCACGAACGTGAACTGATAGAGCACGAAGGACAGCTGGTGGCGCTTTCAGAATTTATAAGATTAGATCCCGAAGATACCATCGTTAGAAAAAGGGTGCGGTACCGGACGGTTGGCGACATGACCTGCACAGCGGCTGTAACCTCATCCGCCACCAATATCGACGAAGTAATTAATGAAATAAAGGCTACCAGGATCAGCGAAAGAGGTGAGACCCGTATAGACGACAGGGTTACTGAAGCAGCTATGGAAGACCGCAAGAAAAACGGGTATTTCTAATTTCAACCTTTAAATCTTTTAGATGAATATTCTCAGATTTATAACAGCGGGCAGTGTTGACGACGGAAAGAGCACACTTATCGGAAGGTTACTTTACGACAGTAAAAGTATACTCGCTGATCAGCTGGAGCAACTCGAAAAGTCAAGTGCTAAGAAAATGGAAAATGGAGGAGTAGATCTGGCGCTGTTGACAGACGGGCTGCGTGCGGAAAGAGAACAAGGTATTACAATCGATGTAGCATACCGATATTTCTCAACGCCCAAAAGAAAATTCATTATCGCAGATGCACCAGGCCATGTGCAGTATACACGTAATATGATCACCGGCGCATCAAATGCTGAGCTGATCATTATTTTAATTGATGCAAGATTGGGTGTGGTGGAACAAACACGCAGACATTCCATTATTGCATCTTTATTACGCATCCCGCATGTGGTGGTAGCCATCAATAAAATGGACCTCGTAGAGTATTCACAGGATGTTTTTAATAATATCATTATCGATTATCTGTCTGTTGCCAATCAATTGGGATTGAATGATGTGAAGTTTTTTCCAATCAGTGCATTGGATGGCGACAACATCGTTGATAAGTCCACGCACATGAACTGGTACGAAGGGCCATCCCTGTTGGAATACCTCGAAGAGTTGCCGCTTGAAAATGATATCAATCTGAAAGATCCGCGCTTTCAGGTTCAATATGTTATTCGTCCGCAAACTGAAGACCTGCACGACTATCGCGGGTATGCAGGAAGAATACAAAGCGGCATTTTTAAAAAGGGAGATGCTGTTACCGTATTGCCTGCAGGAATCACAACAAAAATTTCAGTAATAGAAGAGGGTGGAAAAGAAATTGAAGAAGCCTTTGCACCAAAAAGTGTTGTGATACAGTTGGAAGATGATGTTGATGTAAGCCGGGGCGATTCCATTGTAAGTGCAGCGCAGGCGCCCGAAATGAAATCAGAAATTGATGTAATTCTTTGCTGGCTTGATGAAAAGCCTTTAGTACCTGGCAATAAATATTATCTGCAACATAATGCAAGAACAGTCCGCGCAGTAGTCCGTCATCTTGATCATAAAATTGATGTAAATACATTATCGGAACAGGAAATAACGGGACCGGTTACACTAAATGAAGTGGTGAAGGCAAGGTTGAAAACTGCCGCACCACTTGTATATGATTCATTCGAAAAATTGCCCGCCAATGGCGCTGCAATACTGGTGGATGAAACCAGCAACAGTACTGTGGCAGCGGTGTTGTTTCAATAATTAAATATTCGGTTACAATCTAGACGAAAATGATTGAAAATAAATATACAGGTAAAGTGATTTTAGCAGGTGCAGGTCCTGGTGATCCTGAATTGATTACGCTGAAAGCACTGAAGTGGTTGCAGAAAGCTGATATTATACTTGCTGACAGGCTTGTGAGCACCGTGTTGATCAAGCAGTATGCAAAACCAGGAGCTGAAATAGTTTATGTTGGCAAACAGGGAGGAAGAGCAGGTTCCATGCCACAGGATAAAATTAATGACCTCCTGCTAAAATATGCGGTGGGTTCAAAT
>JANPJC010000267.1:0-4053 GCA_031425315.1 Chitinophagales bacterium | reverse complement strand
TTATGTGAAAGTATCCGTACAGGTATTGACAAACCCTCGAGGGCTGTTAACCTCAGCGGCAAATTAAGTTTGCTGGAATCGGCTTCTTTGCAAAAGGATGCGATGATGAATTATGTAAATGATTCTGCGCCGATGCACTTTGCTTCTGCTATGAACGCTCCGGTTACAGCTATATATTGCTCCACAATACCATCTTTTGGGTTCGGACCAATTTCGGATGCAAGTCATATTGTAGAAGTTAAGGAAAATCTGTCTTGTCGCCCCTGTGGATTACACGGGCACGAAGAATGCCCTCTTGGTCATTTTAATTGCGCTTTGCAAATTAAAGATGAGCAATTGTTGTCAACACTGCAGTCTGCGCCCGGACAGCTCAATTAATTCCTGTTCACTTTATATTACTAGCGCTTCTCAAAGAATTTCTTTGGCGATCAATCATTAATTTTGTTGTTTATGCAAATCCATTGTACAAAGGAAGAATTGGAAATGCTGCATATTATTTCAGATGTGGCTTCCAGGTTAGGCTCTCCGGCTTACCTGATTGGCGGATTCGTGCGCAATAAATTACTGGAACGGCCGGCAAAGGATATGGATATCGTTTGTATTGGTGATGGGATTGCATTGGCACGGGAGACTGCCGCACAGTTTCATCCGAGGCCAAAATTTTCTTTTTTCAAAACATATGGTACCGCTCATATCAGGGTCAATGACTACGATGTGGAGTTTGTTGGCGCCAGGGTGGAAAGTTATAATCGTGAGTCAAGAAATCCGTTTGTATTACCTGGAACGCTTGAACAGGATCAGGACCGCCGTGATTTTACTATCAACGCGCTTGCCATCAGTTTAAATAAAAACGATTTTGGTGATTTGCTCGATCCTTTCAACGGACAGTCGGATCTTGATGCAGGTATTATCAGAACGCCATTGGAACCGTCCAGAACATTCAGCGATGACCCACTAAGAATGTTAAGAGCCATCAGGTTTGCTTCTCAACTTCAGTTTACAATTGAACCTGTTACGTTAAAGGGAATTAAAGAATGTGCTGGCAGAATAAAGATCATATCACAGGAAAGAATAACCGAAGAATTAAACAAGGTACTTTTATCGCCGAAGCCTTCAGTTGGATTAGATCTCTTATATACCACGGGATTGCTTGAGGTTATTTTTCCCCAGATGGTTGATCTGGTTGGTGCACAGTTTATAGACGGCATGGGACACAAAGATAATTTTTATCATACGCTGCAGGTAGTGGATAATATCTCCATTAATACAGATGACTTATGGCTCAGATGGGCCGCTGTTTTACATGATATAGGCAAGCCGGCTACTAAAAAATTTGAAGAAGGAAACGGATGGACTTTCCACGGGCATGAAGTTGTAGGAGGAAGAATGGTGCCACAGATTTTTACGAAGTTGAAATTGCCGATGAATGAAAAAATGCGCTTTGTTAGAAAATTGGTTGAGCTGCATTTGCGGCCCATCAGTTTAACTAAAGAAAATATAACTGATAGTGCAATCAGGCGATTATTATTTGATGCTGGGGAGGATCTGGAATCTTTGATGATGCTTTGTGACGCAGATATCACTTCAAAAAATAAATTTAAAGTGAAGCGTTATCTGGAAAACTTTCAGATGGTACGTGCCCGGTTAAAAGAGGTGGAAGAAAATGATAAGATCAGAAACTGGCAGCCACCGATAACAGGGGAAATGATTATGGAAGTATTTGGACTGTCGCCGTGCAGGGAAGTGGGAGAAATTAAAAATGCAATACGCGAAGCGATATTGGAAGGGGAAATAAGAAATGATTATGACGAAGCATATCAATTTATGATAGAAAAAGGAAAGGAGCTGAACCTGGCAGTGAAAAGCACAGGTTAACTGATAAATTCATCTTTAAGTACATTAAAATATATTTTCTTAATTTGTGCCGGATTGAACATTAACGGATTAGCCGGATAACCTCCAGTAACTATGGCAATACTAAAATTCAGAGTTTATTTTGAAGAAGATGACAGCGTTTACCGTGATATCGTAATTCGCCATACGCAAACCTTTGCTGAGCTTCATACCACTATATTAAAAAGCTTCGAGTTTGATAGTAAGCACCAGGCTACATTTTACCGAAGTAATGATAGTTGGGCAAGAGGGCGTGAAATAAGTTTCGAAAAATATGACAAGGAATACAAAGTGGAACCCTTGATTATGGGCGAAACGCTAATAGGGACAGAAATTAAAATACCCAACCAGAAGTTTGTGTATGTATATGATTTCACAAGGTCGTGGCCGTTTCTGGTGGAATTAATCAATGTGTCAAAAGAAGAAAATCCCAAACTTACATATCCCGCGTTGGTAAGAGCCGAGGGGATAGCACCAAGTCAATATGGCACGAGAAGTATCCTTGGCGACCGGTTTGTAGATGTGGAAGAGAAATATGACCTTTCTGCTAGTGAGGCTGGTTTTGGACAGGAAGGCGGTGACGATACTGAGTCGGATACAGAAGATTCTGATACAGCAATGGGAGAGGAGAATGTGGCTGATGATGAAATTTAGGAATACAAGTGAATAGGTGAATAAGTCAATGGGGGAATACTGAGAACATTGATGTGTTATAAAAATGAGAAGTAATTCTTTCATATCATCGGCTATCAGCTGAAAATGCATGTGCCCTAAAACAGCCATTTTTATTACAGGCCCTACTGCTGCCGGCAAAACAAAAATGGCCGTTTCGCTTGCGCAATATTTCAACACTGAAATTTTATCGGCCGATTCCAGGCAATGTTACCGCGAATTAAATATCGGTGTGGCCAAACCATCTGCGGAAGAGTTAAAAGCAGTTAATCACTATTTTATCAATTCACATTCCGTCACGCAAAACATAACTGCTGCAACCTTTGAGCGGTATGCACTGGATGTTTTGAATATAATCTTTACCTCGAAAGACATAGCAATAGTTGCAGGAGGAACTGGATTGTACATTCGTGCGCTGGCACGTGGCTTCGATAATATTCCTGCAGTTCCTGAATATATAAGAGATGAGGTGAAACAACTGTATCAGCTAAATGGAATCGAAGGCCTTACTCAATCGCTGATAAATGAAGATCCCCTTTTTGTTGCGGAAGGGGAGATGAAAAATCCACAACGGATGATGCGTGCGCTGGAAGTGATACGCGCAAGCGGTAGTTCGATCAGATCTTTTCAGCAGTCTGCGGCAAACAAACGTGATTTTAATATGATATTTATCGGGCTGGAGATGCCCCGCGAAAAATTGTATGATAGAATCAATCAACGGGTTGATGGTATGATGGACGAGGGGCTATTAGAAGAAGTAAAATCTTTAAATGAATTTCGTCAACTCAATGCGCTGCAAACTGTGGGCTATCGTGAACTGTTTGAATATTTTGAAGGCGATAAAACCTTAATCGAAGCCGTCGCAAAAATCAAACAAAATACAAGGCACTATGCCAAGCGGCAACTCACCTGGTTTAAGGCGGACCCTCAAATTAGATGGTTCGGTCCAGATGACGAAGGGCAGGTGAATGAATATCTGTCAAAAATACTGGCTTCAGGATAATCCCTTTGAAGAGGTGAATTGGTGAATGAGTCAATGTGTGAATAAACAGTCGTCTATGCTAAAAATAAAATCATCAAAGCAGAATACGGCTTTCCTCCGCTCATCTCAAAACCTCCGTAACCTCTGTGCCCTGCATTATCGAAATTTAAAATTTTCGTGGTGGTAACTTTTTGGCCACAGAGTTGAGCGGAGTTTTTGAGTTAAACGGAGTAAAATTGTCGTATCAATGACTTCAACACAAATTGCTTTTTTCCTCCTCTCATCTCAAAATCTCCGTAAACCTCTGTGGCCTGCATTTGAAACCTAAAATTTTCGTGATAGTAATTTTTTTTGGCCACTGAGTAGAGCGGAGACTTTGAGTTGAACGGAGTATAACAGCCATTAAATTTATCCGGTTCAAGTATTGCCAGGTTAATCTATAGACTCAATGCTGCTCACTGCTTACTGCTCACTCTTTACTCCTCCCTAAAATTTAAATCCAACCG
>JANPJC010000266.1:0-5953 GCA_031425315.1 Chitinophagales bacterium | reverse complement strand
TTTCAGGATGATGGGGATACTGCCAAGGGTACATGCAGTGGAAAATAAGAGAGCAACATCCAGTATGATTCTGGTAAGCCCAATTTCTTCAGGGGTAAAATATTTAGGAAAAAGAATTAGTATGTTGACTGCGCCGATGGCGAAGCCGAGGTAGATATATATACTTGATAATATGCTCTGCTTTCGTACAACACCCATTTAATCGGAAAATAATTTAAGATTTATCCTGCGCAAGTTAATAGTAGGGTTGGAAAATGCCTAAACATCTTTTACCATACTAATATTCAGGATTGCATACTTTTGAAATTTCTAATGAATTCCAAAGTTGCTGTAATCATTCCCTGCTATAATCAGGGGCATTATTTAAGTGATGCCCTGGATAACCTGAATCTGTTAAATCACGGGTCTATCGAGATCATAATTATCAATGACGGATCGACAGACGAAAATACTTTAAAGGTTCTGGCAGACTTGAAAAAACAAGGTTTCAGTGTTATTGATCAGGAAAACAGGGGGCTTTCCGGCGCAAGAAACGCTGGTATCCGCGCATCCACTGCTGAATACATTATTTTACTTGATGCTGATAATAAAATTCGCCCAAATTTTATTACACGTGCTATAGATTATTTTGATAAAAACTTACAAATTGCTGTAGTTTATGGAGATGGTATGTATTTTGGTGATGAGACTGGAATCCGTAAACAAGGTCCATACAATCTTCAAAAACAAATGCTTGTAAATTATATAGATGCGTGTGCAGCTATCAGAAAAAGTGTTTTACTGGAAGTGGGAGGATATGATGAAAACATGAAAGAAGGCTGGGAAGATTGGGAGTTGTGGTTGAGATTAGGATTTAAAGGATATCAATTTCTATATATACCTGAAATATTTTTTGATTACCGGATCAGAAAAAACTCGATGGCCAAATCGGTGTATGATAATAAGGGCAGAACAAATAATATTGAAAATTACGTATTCCAAAAATATCCTGATAAAATGGGTATTAACTATGTGGTGGATTTCCTTATAGATCGCTTTAAGCGAAACCCATTGTTGTTTGTATTTAAATTAATAATGAAAGCATACTTTCCCGGATACTACGATAAGCTCTTGAAAACGAATAAAATTAGAAATGGACTATAATGATTGAAGAAAAAAAATATGATGAGAGTTTTTATGATGGTCAGTCTGCAGGTTCATTGGCTTCAGCAAGAATCATCATACCATTGATAGCACAATGGGTTAACCCACATTCGATATTAGATGTAGGTTGTGGTGTCGGCACATGGCTGAAAATATGGAAGGATCAGTTAAAAATTGATGATATAGTTGGCATTGATGGCGATTATGTTAAAAGGGATCAATTGCAGATAGATCAGCAGACATACATTTCAAAAGATTTAAAGGAACCTTTTGATCTCAAAAGAAAATTTGATTTGGTTATGTCGTTGGAGGTTGGTGAACATTTACCAAATAAAAAGTCACCTTTATTGGTAGAAAATTTGGTTCGTCATGGAGATATTATATTGTTTTCAGCAGCAATACCTGAACAGCGGGGAACTTACCACATCAATGAACAATTTCCAGAGTTTTGGGCAAGGCTATTTCAAACACATAATTACGTGCCGGTTGATATTGTTAGAGATCTGATTTGGACGAATAACAATGTGGAATGGTGGTACAGACAAAATATACTGTTATATATAAATAAGAGCATCATTGCAGATTTTCCTGTTTTGGCCGAACGCGCTAAACACACGAACCTTGATTGTCTAACGAGAATTCATCCATTGTTATGGCAATATCGCAATAAGGAAGTTGAAGAGAGAAGTCATTGGACTTCATTTTTGATTTGGAAAATATCTGCTATTAAAAAATCATTTTTCCCACGAAAATGAATGCAGAAAGAAAAATAGGGGCGAGTCGATTATCCAGTCCTGATGCTACACTAAATAGTAGTAGTTATCTGGTGTATCATTATCTGTTTCCAGAATTGAAGAGGGTGATTCAAATGTATGCCAAAGGGAAAGTGTTAGATGTGGGATGTGGAAATAAACCATATAAATCTTTGTTTCCAACAACTATTGAATATATCGGTTGTGATGTTGTTCAATCCAGCCTATTTCTTGTAGATACCATTTGCCCGGCGACCGATCTTTCATTCGACGATAGCAAATTTGATACTGTGTTTTCAACCCAGGTATTGGAACACGTAAACGATCACCAAAAAGCTTTTGGCGAAATTAACAGAGTTTTGAAGCCAGGTGGTATTTTTTTATTTTCTGTACCATTTACCTGGGAGCTTCATGAAGAACCGCATGACTTTTTTCGTTTTACTAAATACGGAATCGCTTTTCTGTTGGAGAAGTATGGTTTTGAGTGCGTTGAGATTAAAGCTAATGGTGGAAAATGGGCTGCAATAGGTCAATTGAGAATCAATATGATATGGTCCCGATGGCGGAATGCACCAAGGTTGGCTACTTTTTATAAACTCTTAGTAAAATACTCGGGTCTCAGGATATTCTTTAACCTGTTTTACCGTTTATTAGATAGATTGGAATATGACGAATTGCTGACATTAAATTATGTTTGTGTTGCCCGCAAAAAGTAAGTATTAGCTATTATTCTTTACCCTGCTATCATGAAGAAATACCTCCATTTGTTATCACTTATCGCTGGATTGTTATTTTTCAATTTGAAAAATAGCTCGGCACAAATTAATCTCAACAACGGATTATCCCTCTATCTGCCTTTTAATGGAAATACAAATGATGAAAGCGGAAATGGTAACAATGGTATAGCAGTAAATGGACCCATTTTAACTTCTGATCGTTTTGGTAATGTAAATAGTGCATATCTTTTTGACGGTATCAACGATTACATCAGAATTTCAGATGCACAGGGAAAACTATCCACAACTCCTTTTTCTGTGGTGTTGTGGTTTCAACCTCTTACCAATCAGTTTAAAGTGATGGTTGGAAAAAGAGAGTACGGGACTACTAATGGACAACAATTTCAACTTTCTGTTTTTAGGCCAAGTCCACAAGGTTTGTTTTCAAGCATTACTTCCGATAAGTTAAACTGCTTAGGAAATTTAAGTGATGATGTACTGAGTATGACCAATTATACTCCCGATCTCTGTCTCAATCGATGGTATTGTGTAATTGTAACTTTTGATGGAGTAACTCACAAAATGTATCTGGATGGTAAGCTTGTAAGCGAGAATAAGACAAATTTTACTAAAATGATGCAATGCCCGAGTGATATCCGATTAGGCAATTGGTGGTCAGGGGACCCTTTGACTTTTAATGGAAAACTGGATGATTTTAGGTGGTATAACCGGGTAATTACCACAGACGAAATTGATACTCTTTCTCAAAACAGTGTAGTATTTTCTCAGTCCAATTTTAATTTCACCCAAAGACTATGCCTGCCCACCGAATTTGAGTTTAGGGCTTCTTCCACAGGTTATAATTCTTTTGAATGGGATTTTGGTGATCAAAGTCCAATCAATACCAACCAGAATCCCGTACATACTTTTTCTGGCGAAGGTGAATACCTGGTTAAGTTGGTTGCTGGAAATGGATCATGTGCAGATACCGTAAAAAAACTGGTTAAAGTCGAAATACAAAAAGATGATATTATAAATTATAAAGACACGACGATTTGCGCTGGAACAGAACTGACATTGAGATCGGATAGTGCAGCGCAATATTGCTGGGGGCCGGCAAATGTCATCCGGGGGTCCAATGTATTCAGAGAATTAAAAGTAAAGCCAACGCAAAAGACCGTTTACAACCTAAATGTGCTTCAATTTGGTACCAACCTTATTTCCAATGGTAATTTCAACGCTGGTAATACCGGCTTCTCCTCTGATTATTTGTACACGGCCGTCAATACTGGAGCCGGGCAGTATTTTGTTGGAAACAAGCCCAATGCATGGAACGGTAATTTTTGTACAACATGTGGAGATCAAACTAACACCAATGGTAATCTGATGCTGATCGATGGGCCATTGAATCCTAACGGTAATATCTGGAGCAGCACAGTCAATGTTCTACCTAACACATCGTATTATTTTTCTTTCTGGGTATATTCGTACAATGGTGAGCAATTACCCAGTTTTGTTATAACAATTAATGGAGAAGTTTTTGGCCCCGAACCACTAACGGCAAGGGGTAAATGGGTGCAGATAGCATTTTATTGGAATTCAGAGAGCGCGACGAATGCCTCGATTTCAATTCTTAACTCAAATACATCAACTGCAGCTGGAAATGATTTTGGCATTGATGAAATTTCTTTGGCTACGTATAAATTTGTTCAGGATAGTGTCACAGTGGACATTGCATCAAACACGGCTTCTCTCAAAGCATCCCCCGATTCCTCAATCTGCCCCGGAGAATCAATTCCACTAAATGTTTCAGGTTCTTCCCAGATATCCTGGAGCCCGGCAACAGGTTTGTCAAATGCAAATATCGCCAACCCAGTGGCGACTCCGTTGGTGACAACTTCTTACGTAGTTTCTGATTTATCTCCGGGTGGATGTATTGCAAAAGATACTGTACTCGTCACTGTTAAATCAGTTCCGGTAATTACAGTATCAAAAGACACTATTTTTTGTTCAGGCAAACCCAACAATTCAGGCATCACTCTCTCCGCGAGTGGGGGAGTGAGCTATAACTGGTTCCCGGCGACAGGATTGAATAATGCCAACCTCGCCACTCCGGTTGCCAGTCCTCTAACAACTACAGATTACAAGGTATCCGTAACCGGTAGTAGCGGGTGTAAAGATACCGGAACAGTAAAAATCACTGTAAATCCATTTGTTGCCGTTAAAGCAGATGACGTAGCCCCAACGTGTATAGGAATTGCCGTCACGCTCAAGGCCAGTGGTGCCAGTGACTATTCATGGTTTCCTTCAACCGGGTTATCAGGTACAAACCTTGCGGCTCCGGTTGCTAATCCAACACAAACCACTTCTTACATTGTTTTCTCACCTGGTGCAGGTGTTTGTTCAGGCAGGGATACGACTGTTGTTACAGTCAATCCTCTACCCGCAATCACTATATCGCCGGGAGATACAACGCTATGTATAGGCAAATCATTATCATTAACAGCAGGAGGGGGCACTCAATATCAATGGACACCAGCAACAGGACTTGATAATCCATCTTCACCTACTCCCACCGCGTCGCCAACTGCCACCACAACTTATTCGGTATTTGTAACGGACGCCAATGGATGTTCAGATACAAGGCAAACACAGATTACCGTGGGTACAACGGTGAATTTATCAGCAACCGGAGACGCCCCCATTTGTGCTGGCAATGCCGTATCAATAAGTGCAAGTGGAGCGACAGATTATAAATGGTTTCCGGCAACAGGCTTGTCAGCCGATAATATTCAGAATCCAATGGCCACACCGGTGCAAACAACGACGTATTATGTATTGTCTCCTTCAGCAGGCGTGTGTTCAAATATTGATAGTGTAACCATTTCCGTTAGTCAGTTGCCTGTTGTAAGCATTACTCCTCCTGAGACCTTGATTTGTAATGGCGGCCAGGTGCAGCTAAATGCAACCGGTGGAAGTATTTATTCATGGTCACCATCAACAGGATTGAGTAACCCTTCAAGTGCATCTCCAACAGCAAATCCGACAATTACCACTACTTATACTTTGCTGGTAAAAGATGCCAATGGATGTGAAGCAACTGAACAGGCCAAAATAATTGTGGCACCGGGAAGTAAGATATTTGTGCCCAATGCTTTTACGCCTAACGGAGATGGGCTAAATGATTGCATTGGCATTAAAGGGGCAATTGGCGCAACAACTTTTGAATTTGCAATTTTCAACCGATGGGGAGAAAGAGTTTTTTATGCTAAGGATCCAACGCAATGCTGGGATGGCGTGTACAAAGGAGTTGTTCAGCCAAATGGCAATTTTGCTTATTAT
>JANPJC010000265.1:0-13831 GCA_031425315.1 Chitinophagales bacterium | reverse complement strand
CGCATGT
This sequence comes from Chitinophagales bacterium, assembly GCA_031425315.1. GTDB lineage: Bacteria > Bacteroidota > Bacteroidia > Chitinophagales > Chitinophagaceae > Pollutibacter. The sequence goes on along the minus strand of JANPJC010000265.1, from coordinate 13,824 downwards.
CCTACACCCATTACAATTTGAATATATTTTTTCCTGGCGGGAAATAGAAATTCATCAAAATTTCTGCAAATAGATGACAATCGAATTGGCGGGTCACTTCATCCTTCGCCGTTTGCATTTGTTTTCGTCCCGGAGGGACGGTTGGTGGGTAGAAAATCATTAGTTAATTGTATTCATGTCCCGGAGGGACATATGGTGCTATGAAATTTTGCGGATGATAAAATGAATGAAAAATATATTATGTTTTGCCACCGCATCAATCGTTCCTTCGGAACGCGCGTTGGTTGCTGAATATGTATTTATGTTTTCTACCCACCAGCTGTCCCTATCGGGACAAAACAGCCTGGATCAGCATTTTTAACGTTATCTCATTAGTGTGTTCTTTACTTCAACCTTCGCCCTTTGTACTTCACACTTGTTTTCGTCCCTAACGGGACAAAACAGCCTGGATCTATATTTCTGATATTATCACATGAATATGTTCTTTACTTCAACCTTCGCCCTTTGTACTTCACACTTGTTTTCGTCCCTGACGGGACAAAACAGCCTGAATTTATTTCAGACATTACCAAGTTCGTGTGTTCTTTACTTCAACCTTCGCCCTTCGTACTTCATACTTTAAAAAAAGGCGGTCCGCAACCGAACCGCCTTTTATCAATTACTATCATAATTTTTATACCAGATCAAACCTGTCGAGATTCATCACTTTTGTCCAGGCTGCAACAAAGTCGCTCACAAATTTTTCCTGTGCATCTTCGCAGGCATACACTTCTGCGATCGCCCTCAACTCTGAATTAGAGCCGAAGATGAGATCAACTCTTGTAGCAGTGCCTTTTAATTCACCTGTTACACGATCGCGGCCCTCAAACAAATCTTTATATTCTGATGTTGCTTTCCATGTTTTGGTGAAGTCAATCAGATTCACAAAAAAATCGTTTGTCAATGCTTCCGGACGTTTGGTGAATACACCGTGTTTCGACTGATCGAAATTTGTATTCAATACACGCATGCCTCCCACTAATACGGTCAATTCCGGCGCTGTAAGGTTTAACAGTTGAGCCTTGTCGACCAGCATTGCTTCAGCAGATACTTTGTGCATGCTTTTAAAGTAGTTGCGGAATCCATCTGCCACAGGTTCAAGCAGTGAAAACGATTCAACATCTGTTTCATCTTGCGACGCATCAGCACGACCAGGGGTAAACGGAACTTTGATATCCATTCCCGCATTTTTCGCAGCCTTTTCTATTCCTGCAGCGCCACCAAGAACGATCAGATCAGCCAAAGAAACCTGTTTGCCGTCAATTTGTGCGGCATTAAAATTTTTCTGAATGGATTCAAGTTTTTCGAGTACCGATGCAAGTTGTGCCGGATTATTTACTTCCCAATCTTTTTGCGGAGCAAGACGAATACGCGCTCCATTTGCGCCCCCACGTTTATCAGAACCGCGAAATGTTGAAGCAGATGCCCATGCAGTTGATACAAGCTGTGATACAGATAATCCTGAAGCAAGAATTTGAGCCTTCAATGATTCGACGTCGTGATCTTCAATTGATTTATAGGTCACTGCAGGAATAGGATCCTGCCAGATTAATATTTCTTTTGGCACTTCCGGCCCAAGATAGCGGGCAATTGGCCCCATATCGCGGTGTGTCAGTTTAAACCATGCCCTTGCAAATGTATCAGCAAACTGATCGGGATTTTCAAAGAAACGTTTTGAAATTGCTTCATAAATCGGATCTACTTTTAAGGCGAGATCAGTAGTGAGCATAAATGGAGCATGACGTTTTTCAGGATCATGTGCATCGGGAACAGTACCTGCACCGCCACCATCTTTAGGTTTCCATTGGAAAGCCCCTGCCGGACTCTTCGTTAATTCCCAATCGAAAGCAAACATATTTTCGAAGTAATTATTGCTCCATTTCGTAGGAGTTGTGGTCCATGCACCTTCCAATCCGCTGGTAATGGTGTCGCCCGCGTTTCCTGTACCAAATGAATTTCTCCAACCTAAACTCTGTTCTTCCAGACCCGCTGCTGCTGGTTCCGGACCAACATATTTGCCAGGATCTGCGGCACCATGGGTTTTGCCGAATGTGTGCCCACCTGCAATCAGCGCCACTGTTTCTTCATCATTCATCGCCATGCGCCCGAAAGTTTCGCGGATATCACGCGCAGCTGCAAGAGGATCAGGTTTGCCATTTGGACCTTCCGGATTCACATAAATCAATCCCATCTGAACAGCAGCAAGTGGATTTTCCAATTCCCTGTCTGGAGTATAACGGTTATCACCTAACCATTCTTTTTCTGATCCCCAGTACACATCTTCAGCTGGCTCCCAAACGTCTTCGCGGCCTCCACCAAAACCAAAAGTTTTAAATCCCATTGATTCTAATGCACAGTTGCCCGCCAAGACCATCAGATCGGCCCAGGAAAGTTTTTTACCATATTTCTTTTTTAACGGCCACAACAGGAGTCGTGCTTTATCAAGGCTTGCATTGTCGGGCCAGCTGTTGAGTGGGGCAAATCTCTGAGTACCTGCACCCGCACCGCCGCGACCATCTGATACGCGGTAGGTGCCTGCACTATGCCATGCCATGCGTATGAAGAAAGGACCATAATGTCCATAATCTGCCGGCCACCAATCCTGAGAATTGGTCATCAATTCAAAAATATCCTGTTTTACTGCATTCAAATCGAGAGACTTAAATTCTTCAGCATAATTGAAACTTTTATCCATAGGGTTCGACAGGGTAGAATGCTGACGAAGGATATCTAATTTAAGCTGATTCGGCCACCAATCGCGGTTTCTTGTTCCACCACCGGCGCTTTGCTTTAGTGCGCCATTGTGAAAAGGGCATTTGGCAATCGATGGCGAGTTAACCTCGGCCAGTATTGAATCTTCAGTCGTTTTATGTTCCATGTTTTGTTGATTGTATAATTAGAAATGTTATGATAATATTATGCTCCATTCGATTCATCTGCTGTGATCATTGTCATCTGCTTTTATGATCGTTGACTTTGATTATGAAGTAGGAATTTTAGTTTTCTTTGGTCGTTCCAATTGCAAATTGGATCGGGACACCGCATCGATTTCAAACTTGCGGCAATTTTACCACAGATTCTTTAATAAATCAAATTGATTATCTTTATAAAGATATAGTTATTATCTATGACACTTACTCAACTGGAATATATCGTTTCTTTAGACACGCACCGGCAGTTCATATTGGCTTCCGAGAAGTGTAATGTCACGCAACCGACGCTCAGTATGCAGATACAAAAGCTGGAAGAAGAACTTGGAATTAAGATTTTTGACAGAACAAAGCAGCCTGTTATTCCAACTGAAATCGGAGCGACAATTATTGCCCAGGCCCGAATAATTCTCCGCGAGTCAAAAATGATGAAGCAGCTCATCAATGAGAAAAAAGATAACATGACTGGCGAGTTGAGAATTGGTATCATACCTACACTGGCGCCTTATTTATTACCGCCTTTGTTTAAACTGATGCGTGAAAAATATCCGCAACTTAGTCTGCATATTAAGGAAACCATTACCGAAGAAGTGATTCATGAATTAAAAAACAACAGGTTGGATTGCGGTTTGGTCGTGACTCCATTGAAGGATGCATCAATTAAAGAAGATGTGTTGTTCTATGAAGAGTTATTTGTGTATGTATCAAAGAAAAATTTGCTCTACGAAAAAAAATATGTGCTGGCAAGTGAAATTGATCCTGATCAATTATGGTTATTGGAAGAAGGGCATTGTTTCCGCTCGCAGATTTTAAATCTTTGCGAAATCAGGAAGAGTGCAGATTTCAGGTTTAAATATGAAACCGGAAATATTGAAACTTTAAAACGGATGGTGGATAAAAGTGATGGGATAACAATTCTGCCGGAACTCGCTGTAATGGAGTTCAGCAGGCCGCAATTAAAATTTGTGAAACGATTGAAAGAGCCCAGTCCGGCGAGAGAAGTAAGCCTGGTTACTCATCGCGATTATATCAAAAATAAAATCTTACAGACATTAAAAGAAGAAATTCTAAATATCGTGCCGAAACAGATGCAGAAATTGAACAGTAAAAAAGTAGTGGAGATTAATTATTGAGGGATTTTTGAAGTGCGAAGTATGAGGTGGGAAGTGGGAAGTAAACAGCCAATACAGGTTATACGTTTTACGTGAACAGCTAATACAGTTCGACTTCTTCTAATTTATCGAAATTAAATCTTCATCCCAGCATTGAATTGGAATCTCCTAAAATAATTTGCTTTCCAGGCGTACATATCGGCTTCTGATGAAAATATCTTAAGTTTTTCATTACCAGTTTTACCTATCTATAGTTTTATATGAATTCCTTAATTTCAATGATGGATTCATTCAATCGTAGAAGCTTTTTGAAACTTTCGGGTCTTTCTTCATTGCCAGTAATTCTCCCTGGATTACCCGCAGCGGCAAATGAATCGCAATTCCAATATGCAGATGCTGATATGGTTTTTTTCATCAACGAAGGGCCATTTTACAAACCCGCTGAATATCTTTCGTTGCTGCAGCAAATCAATACAAAAAAGGAAATCGGTCGTGACGCCTATGGGCAAGGTGGTGTTTTGGAAGAACTGACTAAACAAATGGCTGCTATCACTGGAAAAGAAGCTGCTGTTTACATTCCAACCGGAACACTTGCCAATCAATTGGCCATATCTGTACTTAGCGGTGAAAACAGTAAAGTATTTGTACAGGAAACCAGTCATATATATCGTGATGAAGCTGATGCGGCGCAAACATTATTTAATAAAAGATTGATACCGCTTGCTAAAGGGAAAGCTTTTTTTACGGTGGAAGAACTTAAAGAGGCTGTCGACTATCATAACAATGAAGAAGTATTCAAAGCGGGTATGGGCGCAGTTTCCATAGAAGTGCCTGTCCGGCGATGTGACAATGCCGGGTTTCCGATCTCAGAAATAAAAAAAATTGCAGACTATTGCCGTAAGCAAGAACTCAAACTTCACCTGGACGGAGCAAGACTCCATTTAGACAGTGCTTTTACAGGAGTATCAGTAAGAGAATATGCTGATCAGTTTGATACTGTGTACATGTGTTTGTATAAATATCTTGGGGCAACCGGCGGTGCAATTTTATGTGGTGCAAAATCTGTAATCAGTAAAATGGACCACCTTATTAAGATTCACGGTGGAAGCGTATTTACTAGCTGGACTAACGCGGCGGTTGCTTTGCATAATCTCGATGGAATAGAAAGCAGGCTGCAGCAAATGGCGAAACAGTCGGTTGCTTTGGTCAATCAGTTGAAACTGATTCCCGGGTTGAGTATCTCTACGCCGCCCGGTGGTACTAATGTTTATCATTTAATAGTTGCTGATAAAATTGATGTTAGGAAAATGAAAGAGGTATTGCGCAATAAACATTTTGTGGTGTTGGGAGCAGTAGCTGAAAATGGTATTATCAGACTAAGAGTAAATGAGACTTTGCTGAAAAGAACTAATGCTGAATATGTAGCTGCATTTAAAGATGCAATAGCTGCAGCCCGTTCTTAATGGCCAAAGTTTAAGGTAAACCAGACCAGATATATTTGTAATTAAATATTCTTTAAAACCTCTGTTATGTCGTTTGATCCTTTAATAAATTACGGCGTGCTGGATTTTTCAAAGGAAGAAAACCTTGTGTATTGGAATTTCAGTGAATTGCTTAAAACTTTGATTACACTGGGCAAAGAGGCCGGTGATCAATTGGAAATAATGGGTACCCACAATGCGGCGACCGAAATGGCACTTGATTTCGATTCATTTTATACACTCTCTGCCCCTAAATATGTAAAATATAAGCTGCTTGGTTTTGATCAGTTGGATGAGTTGGCGGGCCTCGGACAATTTCTGGATTCGAGAAACGGAGATGAAGATTTTTGGACCCCCGGACACCTTTATAATAGTGAGGATTGGATATCGGTCCGCGGCAAGGCAGCTGAATTACTTCAAATGATTGGTATGAGTCACCTTGATATCGAACTTTCAAAAGAAACGAGAATGGTGGAAAATGTTGGTGGCGTCAAGGAGATGACACCTGTTCTACAGCGGTTGTTGGTATATAAATGATATAATAAGCCTCAATCTCAATCCGATTTAAACTCTTAGACGTTAGTTGATCGAAAGTGACATCCATGATTTCTAATCGAGTACCAGAACGGTTTGGGGAAGGGGTTCGGAATTAAGAAAAAAAATATTTTTTAAAAATATCATAAACTTAAATTTGCTGCGTTTTGAAAAAAACGAGCACTAACCCAACCCCCGATAGACATTCTGATTTTTTAGTGCAACATGGCCATGATTTTCATGGCCATTGTTGTTTGGCGAAGGAAATAAGTGAATATGTCAATTGTGAATGCTGGGGTTTACTCTGGCAAAATCTTTTGTTGTTAAATCGTAGTTCTGCGAATTAAACACTTTAATGCTTACCCAATATAAACAGGAATCAATGCCTTTATCGGAACAGCCTATTGCTATTCAAATTCCTGTTTCAGTGCTTTCAGTTGATTCAATTCTGCGAGATCGTTTTCGAATCCTTCCTTCGATTTATTTTTAAACACGCCTGATTTCATGGCTAAAAAGTAAATGGATAATGTAATGAGTAACATCAATCCTGTTTCTCCAAGTGCAGACCAAAATGGTTTGTTTTCTAATTTCTTTGGCAGGAATGAAAATACTGTAAGTGCACCGGCAGTAAATAGGATGGCACCAAACCAAGTTTCCATTTTCCTATTTTTCTCATAGCCTTCAATGATTTTAGTAAGGAAACCTGAAATATTCTTTGTGCTAAGATTCACATCAAATTTGCTTAATGTAGCGAAGATGGAACTGATGGCTGCAATAACACCCAATCCAACTACGAAGTAAGGAATGAATTGCCAGTTATATTTAAAATCAAAAGGATTGCCCACAAACATTGCAATAATAAATGTTAATACTACAAACAGCCATATCAATAACATAATATTTGTTGTGCGTATTTTTGAAATCCTGGACACCGACCTGTCTTTTATCATCGCTAATAAAATTTCTTCATTGATCCGGTTAGAGATAGATAATTTCTGATCATATTCAATCCATGCCGTTTTCAATTCATTAAGATCCATAAATGTTATTTTTAAGTTGTTGTGAAAGTTTGTTTTTAATCCGGTTAATTCGTACACCTACATTGCTTAATGTAATGCCTAATATTTCAGCGATTTCAGCGTATGATTTTTCATCGAGATATAATAAGATAACTGCTTTTTCGAGGTCATTTAGTTTTCCAATGGCATCATATAACATCCGCTGATTTTCAATTCGCATGGGCAACGAATAGATGTCTGGTATTTCAAAGAAAATGGAGTTGGTATCCTGCATTTGAGGTTTGCGGGATTCTTTTCTGTAGTTGGAAATTGCTGTATTCAGTGCCACTCTGTACATCCATGTTGATGGCGATGATTCCCCCCTGAATGAAGGAAAGGCTTTCCATAACTGCAACACGATTTCCTGGAAAAGGTCCTTGCGGTCCTCTGCGTCGCGGCAATAAAGATTGCAGACCTTGAATAGCAATCCTCTGTAGTCGTTAATATATTGAATGAAAACTTTTTCCACTGAGCATATGATTTTAACGTTGGTCGGCAGCCAAAGGCTTTTCTTACATTTTACGCCAGAAATATCGAATTGCGTACAGGTTTATTATAAAAGTATGAAAATCAATAAATTAGATTGACTTCCCGGGAAGTGAGGGTTGTAAGACGCAATGCTAAAACTTTGTTGTCTGAGATAACTGTTTGCTATAGTTGAATTTTAAATCTTAAGGAAATAGTAAAACTTAACATAAAAGACGGAAGAGCCATGTTATTTTTGCATGAACAAAATATGACTGAATTTATGTCAACGATCTTATCTAAGAAAGAACTCCGTTCGCAGGTTACTGAAAAACTGATGGAAATTTTTGCCGGTTTTAAAGAGGAACTGGGCGACAAAAAATTTGAGAAAAATATTAAGAGAGCCACTAAAACGCTGACTGATGGGCTAAAGCATGCCGATGAAGACGATGAAAAGGAAACAGTAAAAAAGTCTGTTTCGAAAAAGACTGCCAAAAAACCCGTTAAAGCTGCACCAAAGAAAGCATCCAAAAAAGCAGCGGTCAAAAAAGTTGCGAAAAAAGCGACATCCGGTAAGACGGCATCAAAATCAAAATAATCGCTGTTGATGCATCATGTTTAATTGGACGCATTATCCCGATATGTGTGTTCATCAGTGCGTTTACGTTAACCTCCTCAGACTGTAATGCGGAATCAAACGTCCTCTTATTTATGTGGATATAAGAGATGAATTACAGTTTGATATGATGACTCCTGCATTGTGTTTCAATAATGATTTAAGCTGTCTTCAATCGGCTATTAATGAGTTTGCGCTGCCGAAGAAATCAATTTGTAAGTGAAGAAAAGAATAAAAAGAAGTTACAGGGTCTCAAAGTATATTATATACAAGGAGACTTTAATTGATTTTAACGAGCATTTGTGGTCATTTATGGGAGCATTTGTTGGGATAGGATTGATTGCTTTTTTTCAAAGTCTTCAGGTTACGAAAACAGAAAATATATTTTTAATCGGTTCGTTTGGGGCGTCCAGTGTTTTAATTTATGGAGCGATTCAGAGCCCGCTGGCGCAGCCCCGTAATCTCGTTGGAGGTTATTTTATTTCCGCATTGATTGGGGTTACAATTTATCGTTTTATGCCTGATATAATCTGGATTACTGCGCCGCTGGCGGTTTCGCTTTCAATTGTTTTTATGCAGATTACCAAAACCCTGCACCCACCGGGTGGTGCAACTGCAATGATCGCCGTTATCGGATCTGAGAAAATTAAAGCAATGGGCTATCTATATGTTTTTTCGCCGGTACTTACCGGCATATTCATTTTACTGGCGGTTGCATTAGTCTTCAATAACATTACTCCGAACAGGAAATATCCTTCGTTAAAACCTTTTACAGTTGCCTTTAGAAAAATTAAACCGAAAAATTAAGCGTGAGTTTAAACCACGCAGATCATTGAGTATCACTTTTCTTCTGCCAGTTCCTTCAGCGTCTCTAAAGCCTTTGGCCAGGTATCCATAAAGTACTGTTTATGATCTGCTGTAATGTCAATGTCTATTGTTATTGCTGTGGACTTGCCTGCAGACTTCAACGTGTAATTTTCCATCGCTCCGTGCCATTCGCTGGTCACGCTTGACTGAAGATCTTCGACACCTTTGTTGATGGTGCCCAGATGCCGGAACGACATAAATTCATACGGCACGTTCTCAGCCACCTCGCTGATCATTCCATCATTCTCGCCGTTAAGAAATAGAACCCTTGTCCCCTTTTCCCATGTGGTGACTGCCCTGGATCCTTCCGAAAACACCCGCGTCCACATAGGGTAGGTAGTATCATTCCATAGAATATGCCAAACCTTTTCACGTGGGGCATTGATGTCGATGTTGAAATGGATTGTTTGCATAAAATGTATTTAAGATTAACGCAGCTGCTTTCATGCAAATCTAGTGCCTTCGGCATCATTAAATGAAGTTAAAATGCGACAATACAAAGGGGCAAATGCGCGGCGTGCAATTGAGTAAGAAAATTCCGGTTAGTCTAATGCTGCAATATTTATCCAACCTTTTTCATCTCCGTACTGCACAAAATAATACTCATTCGTTTTTCCGATTAAAGCAATCTGCTCTCCTTTTTCAATTGCCTTTCTCGCGGGGGCCGCTGCGTTGGGTTGTGTCAGGAGTTTTGCCGTTTTTTGCATTGACTGATTTTTTATCGGAGAAGCAATCAGTTTTTTTTCCTGAATAAAACCAAATAAACTATCTGCCCATTCTACCCGATACCAGTCACTGGTAGCTCCATTTATTTTCATCACTTCTCTTTCGTTGGATTTTCGGATCACGCTGGATTTCGCATCAGGCAAACTAAAGATCGTTGCGCCTTTTTCCAGACGTGCATATTGATTAAGTATCTTTTTATCGGCGACCACTTCCGGCAATGCAGGTCGCTCCTGATTGATAAATGGGAAGGGATCAACTGCACCCCCTCTTGCGTAAATGCCAAAATGTAAATGGGCAGGGGTGGTTCGCGCATTTCCTGAATTGCCCATTAAACCGATTACATCACCCGTTTTGACATCCTGTCCCGGTGCCACAAGCTGACTATCAAGATGCGCATAATACAGCGTGTAGTTTTTATCATGCGGGCGCATGAATACAACTTTGCCGCCAAGATTGTTTTCATTCACTCGTGTCACTTTGCCATCAGCAGCGGCAATTAAGGGAGTTCTTTTTTTCGCAAAAATATCCACGCCTTCATGTTTCCTGATCCCACCATCTCTGTCAGCGCCCCAAAAACTTGATACTCTTGGTTGATTATTCAAAGGGACCGGGAATGCCAAAGAAGGCGATGTGACCACACTCACTGTATATTCTACAGATTGAAGCAATTCAGATTGTATTCTTAGAATTAAGCTCTCGTCCTTATCCGCCTCCAGGTGCAAATGTTTGCCCGCACTATCAGCAGCACTGATCAATTTAACAGGACTGCCTTCTGCCGCTGACCATAACTCCGTAAATAGTATCGCGCTATCAGGAACAGTGATAATAGAAATATTAATTTTTTCTCCGTGCCTGACATTGAATCTTAACCCTGTAGACTTTGGTTGATCATCTGAAAAAAATCCGCTCTCCCTGTATGGCAAAGCGATATCAGCCGGCTGGTTCAATCCCTGGCTGGCGGCCTTAAACCAGGCATTGCCAAGACTTGTATTTGACAGTCCTGCTTTGCGGATATTTTCACCATATTTTTCGTGCTGTGTTTTATCTGATGAAAACAACCCCTGATTTGATTTGCACGATGTGTATACAAATGGAACCACTATAGAAAAAAAGGCAATCATCCAGTAACGTGGTTGTGTGCCCTTCGTTAAAAAGCTCATGAATTTTAATGTTTAATGCTGTATGTATATACCTGATAAAAAAATGATGCCTGCATGACAGACTGCTAATGTCACCTAAAAAAGCCTATATCACGATTCATGTTTTGTTAAAATGAAGCGAAGCTTATGGTAAGAAATTAAAAGGTGTAATCCGCAATGGAATAGTAATTTTTGGATTTTAAACTTTGTTTATTAAAACAAATTTACCTGATTGAGTGGGTTTTCACTGGCTGCTTAATGATGGGGAGATGGATTAAAAAACCAATTATCAGATTAATTATTGCTACAATCACCAGCCATTGTGATTCTTTATAAAAGCCTCCGGCGAATAACCAAACAAAAAAGAAAAGATGAAACCAAATGGGGATCAGCCAGGTAATAAAGGGGAGCCCTGAAAGTTGAAAAGACCTGGGTGACTTTCGCCATCCATTTATTACTATCAACAAAAATGTAAGCAGTAGAAAGATAAAACGATGTTTGGAGGTGATACCAAATTGTGCAGAAAGGAAGCGACTCAAATAAACAAGCAATGTGTACAATGCCACCTGCGAAATAATCACTGCTAAAACAGGTATGAGTGTACTTATGAATTTATTTTTTCTATTGCGGACTGCCCATTTTTCAAGAAGCCGGCTAAGTGATGAATAAAGAAATACGACTAACAGCCATCCATAGAAATTGCCAAAAGGCACACCAAACCAGCCTGCAGTTAAAGGGTTTTCATTCGTTGCTGTCCAGTCCCAGTTCCACATATGTAGGCGATAGGCTACAGCATCCATACTGAGATCGATATTGATTGCTAAAAGTGCATCAAACGCTGCGGCGCCCCACAACGGAAGTTTTAAAGCATCACTATAAAGCCTTGCACAATACATAATCACACCCCAACCAAGCCCTATGCATAGTGGAATATCATTTGGAGAGCTGCCGAACATCACTACAAATTTTCCATACACGTAACGCATGTTATTGCTCACATTCACATATTCAAGGATCAATCCGAAGGCAACACCGCCCAGCAGGTATGCAATATGCGAAGGGCCTTTCTGGTACGCGAAATACAAACAGATAATGAATAATCCATACATACAAAATTCAGCAAGGGGAAAACAGTAAGCTGGCGCGGGACCGTAAGGCATGAGTAGAAATTAATTGATTATTCTGAACAAGTTTATACGCGCAATATGCAAAGACAAATTATAAAATAATTACCTCTTTTATTTCTCGCGTTGTAATTCTTCCCCGGATTCAAAATCATCAGTGAGTATTATTTCAGATAAAATATTTTTCACATCAGCTGCCGGCATATTGTCTATATTTTTTAATTGTTTTTGAATAGCCCTGGTACGTGTTCCGGAAAGATCTTCCAGGTGACCAAGACCGGTCTGTATAGTTTTTTGTGCCTTGTCCAACAGTCCCCCAAATTTTTCAAATTCATTTTTTACACCTGATAAAATCTGCCAGACTTCACTGCTTCTCTTTTGCAATGCAAGTGTTCTGAAACCCATTTGCAAGCTGTTTAAAATCGCGACCAATGTAGTAGGACCCGCCACTGTTATTTTGAATTCGTCCCTTAATTGATCAACTAAAGCAGATCTGCGAATTACTTCTGCATAGATACTTTCAAAGGGCAGAAACATTATTGCGAAGTCTGTTGTATTCGGCGGATCCAGATATTTCTGACTGATATCCCTTGCCATTTTTTTGATCGTTGATTCCATGTTTTTTGTGGCGGCTTCGATGTCGTCCGGTATAGCATTTTCGTAAGCTAAAATAAGACTCTCGTACGCATCTTTGGGAAATTTAGCGTCTATTGGCAGATATACAAAACTGTTGGCATCTTCACCGTGCCCGGGAAGTTTAATGGCGAACTCTACCGGATCGGGGCTATTTTTCTTTGTACGCACATTCGCCTCATATTGAGCTGGTGCCAGTATCTGTTCAAGTATCATTGCCAATTGCACTTCACCGACTCCACCGCGTAGTTTGACATTGCTCAGTACTTTTTTTAATCCACCTACATCACTGGCGATTGTTTGCATTTCGCCCAGACCTTTCTGCACACTCTCAAGTTGTTTACCCACGAGCTCAAACGATTGGCCCAGGCGTTCATTCAACGTTTTCTGTAGTTTTTCGTCTACGGTCACACGCATTTCTTCCAGCTTTTTTTCAGTGCCTTCAACCAAACGGTTTTGTGCTATTTCCAGTATACCAAACTTCTCGCGTTGCACATCATTAAAGCTTTTTACATTTTTTTCAAACGTATCCTGGAAAGTTTTTAACGTCGTCTGTAAATTTTCTTTTATTTTTTCCAGTTGATCTGCAGTTTGTGAACGCAATTCTTTCTGTTCCCGGGTGAGGTCCTCAAAATTGATGCGTTGGTCCAACCCAAAATCTTTTAAACTTTTGGTCAGGCTCTCCCTGTTTTGTGTGTTATTTTCATCCATTTTCCGGATCAATCCATCCATCCGGGTCTCCAATGTGGCATTTATCTTTTCGAGTATTTGCTGTTGTTGTTGATTAATCAATTGAAGTGTCGCCGACATTTCTGTTTTAAAGGAGCGGAGATTATCATTAAGTTCTGAACGGTTGTCTTTTGCGGTATTACTGTTCTCCTCTCTGTTCATCCGCAGGTCTTCCCTGAAGCTGCTTTGCAGTGATTCCATTTTTTTCAGGAGTTCATCATTGTTGTTTTTCGGCCTGAACCATAAAATCAATAAAATGACAATAGAGATTAAAAAAATGATAATAACGGGAAGAATATTTTCCATATGGCTAAGGTTTGTCGGGCTATACAGGTTATTCGTTTTACGTTGTAAGTTATATGTTAACAGCT